>JACUTO010000163.1 GCA_014859755.1 Candidatus Bathyarchaeota archaeon | reverse complement strand
TAGTTCTGAGGGTAATTGTCTGAATTTTCCTTTGAGGGCTGATTGTGGAGATGAGGTTTATTTGAAAACTTTGGATGAAGCCTTAAGCAGGGTTGATGTGGGTAAGGTTGAGGTTGTTGGGGTTTCTGCTGGATTTGACGGTCATGCTGGAGACTTGGCCTCTCTGGGTTTGACTGAGAAAGGCTTTGGAGAAATTGGGAAAAGAATAGCGTCACTTAATAAACCTACATTCTTTGTTTTGGAAGGCGGTTATTCAGGCGAAAACAACGGAAAAGACATAGATGAGCTACTTAAAGGCTTTGAACTTAGCCAAGAGTAAGAGATTTGTAGTTGCGATTTTTCTGTGCAATCAAAAAACGATAGACCCCTCTAGGTTTTCAGCGCGCGCGCTCCGCAGGCCAGCGTCCTAATCCATACTAGACCACGGGTCTACCCATAAGGAGAAGACACTGAACACGCTACTAAATCTCGACAGAAAAGCACAGCAGAGATTTTGATCGATACTACCTTCGCTCGATTATTTTCATGTAGGCAAACGTGGCTGTCGTGGCGAAGACTGTTGAGAAGACAACTAGGTTTCTTATCATGTTTAACGTAAAAGGCGGGGTGCCTAGGAGGAAGGATCTGATGAGATCTGCGCCGCTGCTTAGAGGGTTAAGTTCAGCCAACGCTACTATGGGCTGCGGCATTACACCCTCCTGGCCAAGGGTCTGTATAAGCGATAGCGGATAGAAGATGCTGCTGCAGAAAAAGAGCACGTAATAAACCAAGCCTCTTGCGGTAACGAATTTTTCGAAGCTTGTTGTGGAAACTGCAGTGGCTATGCTCAGACCTGAGATTCCTGTTGCTAGTAAGAAGAGAGCGCCTAAGATCACGAAGAGCTGTGGAAGTGACGGGAAGCCGAGGAAGAGAAAGGTTGTCAAGAGCAGTGGTGACATGTACGCCATTCCTCTCAGTCCGCCTGCAAGCAATCTGCCCACGGCAAGTTCCAAACGTGTAATGGGAAGGCTGAGCATATAGTGGTGAATTTGGCGGCGTACTTCCATGTTTATTTCTCGACCGATCATGAAGGCGGAGGCAAACAAGCCTACTACTGTGACGCCTGGGGCGAAGAAGTTGAAGTAGCTTTTGGTCAGTTCAGTTATTTCTGGGCTCACCATCTGGTTGTATACGACTGCCATTATCAGCAGATCTGCAAGGTTCATGCTTATGAGACCCGCCAACCACCATTTGTAGCGGAGAAAATTTCTGAAATCGTATTCAATCATGTGCAGAATTGCTTTCACCTATTGCCAACCTCCACCTTCAAGCCGTTTCTCGTAGATTGTGACACCAACAAACGTAAAAGCGAAGAAAAATATGACAATGCCTATTATCGCTGCTAAGGGCATGGGATCCATGGTTAGGTACCTCTCGATGCCTGTGCCCCAACGAAACAGATCAGAAGCAAAAGTGAGCGGATTGAATTTTGAAAATGTTGCGTATACTTCGCTTGCGTCTTGAACGTAAGCTTGAGGATACATTGTTGTGCTCAGTCGAACTATTAAGGCGTTTATAACTCCCATAAAGATGTCAAAGCGGTCACCCGACTTCAGCATAACCGCAATCGTAATGCTCATTCCGGAAACACCAAAAGCGAACAAGAAAAGGGCTGAAAAGGCAATTAGAAGATTAAGTGGATTTGCAAATCCAATCACAAATAGCGATATTGCAATTATCGGTCCTACAAGAATGAAGCTGCGTATTCCACCTCCAATAGATCTTCCAAGGACGAGTTCCTTTCTGGAGATGGGAAGGCTAAGCAGATACTCGAAAACTCCATGTTCAGCCTCTTCATTGATGTCGTATCCGATGAAGACTGAAGCGGAGTAGAGCATCATTATCACGACGCCGGCGACGTAGAACTCAAAATAGATGTCTGCCAGTGCAGGCACAACCATGCGAGACGCGATTAAGCCAAAGAAGGCAACCTGCGCGGCAAACCATATCGCTCGCATGATCATGATGAATTTGTATTGTAGGAACATTCGCAGGTCTCTTTCAACAACCAGCAACAATTTCTTCGTCTCTTTCACCTCGAGGTGATCTCTTGCTCGGCTTCCTCAATGGTTAAGCCTGTGTAATGTACAAACACGTCATCAAGCGATGGTTCGCTCATGCGAATCGACGAGATGGGAAAGCCATTTTTCAGGAACAGGTTCACAATTTGGGGAACAACTTCTTCTACCTTATTCAGATGGATTTTTAGGTCATTAGGCTTCAACATGACGACGTCTACAACTTCTCGGAAGCTCTTCAGTTCTTCTATAGCGTTCCCATTCACTTCTTTTTCAAGCTGAACGTCGATGATATCTCCTCCAAGGATGCTGTCTTTCAACGTTTTAGGCGTGTCACACACTAGCATCTTGCCTTTGTGCATGATGCCAACGCGGTCGGAAAGCATGTCTGCCTCGAAGAGCTCGTTGGTCGCTAGGATTATGGTTGAGCCTTCGTCTCGAAGTTCTCGAATCATGTTCCAAATCTTATGTTTGCCTACAACGTCTATTTGGGCAGTAGGTTCGTCAATGAAGGCGATTTTGGGTCTTTGAATCAAGATCTTGGCGACTTCAACGCGTTTCTTCATTCCGCCGGAAAGACCGTGGACCTTTTTTCGTCTATCATCCCACATGTTTACGTCTTCCAACACTTGCTTAACTCTTCTTTTTCGCTCTCGCGTTGAAAGACCGCAGACCTTTGCATGCCAATTCAAAACATCCCAAGGTGTGCTGACCCAGAGAAGCTTTGGCTCTTGAAAACAAATGCCAATTAGTTTTCTTACATCGTCTGGGTGTTTTCTAATGTCGTACTCACCGACGATTGCGGTTCCGTGGGTTGGCTTAATCACAGTGGAAAGCATGAGAACAGCAGTTGTTTTTCCTGCCCCGTTAGGGCCCAATAACCCAAAGATTTCTCCATCATTAATGCTCAAGTTGAGATGGTCCACTGCAATCAAGTCTTTGAACCGTTTCGTCAAATCAATTGTTTTAATGATAGACATGAGTACACCTTCATCAATCTGCGAGTTTTTAGGGTAGGGATAATGAAAGGTTTTGGTAGATAAGTATATCGTCACACGCACGGTGGTTGAATTAGGCGAATATTTCCCACGCACGAAAGAGAGTGACCGAATCTTCTTGTTGCAGTTGGCGGGCCCGCTGGGATTTGAACCCAGGATCTCCGGCTCCGCAGGCCAGCGTCCTAATCCATACTAGACCACGGGCCCTTTTGGAGGGACTAGGCACCTAAATGTGAGGTTTTCATTTTGCGGAACAGCTTCAGGCCGTTCATGTTGGTTATCCAGCCTGTATCAGGTCTTTGTCCCCTTCAACGTTTTTCGCTACGTTACAGATATATTCTTCGTTTTGTGGGAGTGCAATTAGCTGCGTGTATTGAAGAGTGGTCTTTAGGTTTTTGTGACTGAGGAGTTTTTGGGCGTAAAGAATGTTCTTGGTTTTTGCGTATTCTGTGGTTGCTTTCCAGTGGTGGTTAAGGAAGACGTGTGATAGGGGTTCTCTGACAGTTATGTGGAAATTGGCTTAGTTGTGGTTGTGAACCCCCAGGGAAGCCACCACCACAACAAATCATGAAGGTTT
>JACUTO010000008.1 GCA_014859755.1 Candidatus Bathyarchaeota archaeon | reverse complement strand
GTCTGAGAAAGTTGGTATAAGTTGGAACTGGTAGATAAAAATCTTAGGAATTTCGCGCTATTTTGAATCCTAATTTCACTTTTCTTCCATCAAAAGATTGAAGTTCAAGTTTTTCGATACTCAGCGAGATAATTAGCTAGCCGGTGACGAATGAACTGCCAGAAAACCAGCTATCAACTGCAAGAACTTCATAGAGATGCTTAGGCTTAAATAACGGTGTAAGAAATAGTATCGGTTGATGTTAAATGAAAGAGGGTGAATTTAGCCCCATGGGTTATATTTTAAGGATTTCGAGAGACGAGTGGGTTAAACAAGTCTTCGATCTTAAGAAGTATTACGTTGGAGTTAGGCGGAGATGGGAGCCGGGGCTAACCATTTTCTTTGCCCGCAAGGCGGAGAAGGGCGACTCCTTCCTTGGATTCGGTCTCATTGAGAATGTCCAGGGGTTAGAGGAATTATCTGAGGAGGAAAGAAGCGAGTGCGAAAAATGGGGTTGGAAACATGCCTTAAACTTTAAAAATGTACTCAAATTTGAGCCCCCGTTGCCAATCAAGGAAACCTTAATAAAGGAAGTAGGATTACGGGGAAGCCGTTTGCACGGGTACCGCCTTACCTCAGAACAAGTGCGATCCATTTTAAGCAAGGCCGAGAAGATGTGCAATTTCGTGTGATCCTCATCTGAATCGTTAACCGTTTTGATCTTTCGCGCGCATGCCATACTTTTCCGTGGTTTTGGTAGCGTTTAATCATTCAACGCCGTCTGACGTTGATTGCATTTGACATGTAATTAGAATGCTGTGAATGCTGAGGAGTTGCGTTGGTTGCAGATATACATGTTTCAGTCTTCATGTTGGAATTCATGCTTAGTTCCTTTGTGGTTGATATTTGCTGGATGCGTGGACACGGAGGGTAGGGGTTCTGGGCCCCCTCTAGGTTTCTATGTATCATGAATATTTGGATGCAAATATCACTCGCGTGACAGAAATCAATTTATTCGAGCGGAAACGGATGGAAGAATAACGATAACTAGCCGTGCTACGAAGGATAACAAGTTGAAAGAAAACTTAGAGAACTAGGTTACTAATTCAAGACGGTAGATTGCGCGCAACGTTGATATACCCGAAGAAAGTCGAAGGTTCAAATCTCTCCCGGCCTATCATTCAGTTCTTCTTGCCCGTAGTAGTATGTTAACTGGAGAATTAGACAACCTGAGAAAAGACTATCTAGTTGTCATCACCTTCTATCCGGTGAGGCGAGAGCGGTATGGCCTACAAAATCAAATACGACGATGAAGCAGACATCCTCACGGTAGTGGTTGCTGACAAAGGAAAACTCTCATACGCCGAGGAAGTAGGCGACATAATAGCACACTTCGACGAAAACGGAAAACCGCTCTTCATGGAAATACTCAAAGCAAGCAAGATCATTCCATTAATGGTCCAAGGCTTAGCCAAAAAAGAAGTCATAACAACCTAACAATTCGCGCATGCATTTCAGGGGCTTTCAACCTCAGCTCTTTCCAATCTTCTGTTCAACTCTTGTAAACTATGGATCACAAACTCCCCTTCCTGTTTGCCGGTTCTGTCCAAGTGGAAAGCCAGCATGCCCAGCCTTCTGGGGACGTCGAAGTCGAATTTCCGGTCGTCGCCTACGTGGATCATCTCCTGCGGGGAGACTCCGAGGATGCCGCACACTCTCTGGTAGAGCTTGACCGTTTTCTTGACCACACCGAAATCACTGGTTGAAGAAAAAACCCGCTCGAAACAATCTTTCATCTCGGCCTTCTCGAGTTCCAGCTCTACAAACTCTCTGCCGGCGTTCGTCACAACGACCAGTGTGAAGCCTCTCTGCTTCAGTTGCTCCAGCACGGTGGGCACCTCCGGATAAGGCTTTATTCTGTGTTCGAAGTTCCTCAGCAGTTCTTCCGCTTCGACGTTGAGGCCGAACCTCCTTATCCAGTAGCGAATGTCGTACCACTCAAGCCTCTCCTTGCCCACCCCATCGTATTCTCTCTTCACGATTTTCCTCGCGTCGTCAACGGAAACTCCCTTCTCAACTGCGTATAACCGCGGTATCTCCTCAAGCCAAACAGAATCAACAAATCTATTATCGAAAAGCGTGCCATCCAAATCGAAAGAAATCACCTTTATCCTAGCCATCGTTCTCCCTACCACGCGCAAGTGAAAGCGAGATCACAGGTTCTCCTCAGAAGCCAAACTCCTTCTCAGCTTCCTCGATGGTTATCTTGAAACCGTAAATCGTTATCTTCAGGCTCTTGGCTGTCTTATTGATTATCGTGAACTTTCCAAGTTTGATGAAATGAAATGGTTCATCGTAGGGGGCTAACGTTCCGGTGTGAAGCTTCTTCGACATCAACTGTTCACCAACTATCAATAGCAAGAAACATAAATAATAGCTTCTATGCGCGCAAGCGTAAACAATAACTATAACAAAAAAGAGGGAAGATCAGGCGAGCGCGCGTTTAGGCTATGGGTTGCGTGAGGGCTCTCGCTCTTCTGTTGAGGACGAAGAGAAACACAGTCACCGCCGCGAAAACCATCGTCGTCACTCCGAGGAGGTACATCATGTTCGTGACATTCTTGTTGATCGCCACCTGCTCCTCCAGCTGTTCTTTATAAGGGGACTCTGTGAACAGTGTCAGTTGGTAAGTTGGATGTTCTGATGCGAACCACCTCTCCGACTGAAGGCTCCAAAGCTCGGTTACGGCTTTCACATCAACCTTCGTGTAGCCCGAAGCGATGTTAATCGGCAGGCTGAAAGGAACGTAGAAGCTGCTTGAATTTCCCTGCTCAATTTCAACGGGCAGAGCCGCGTCGGTAAAGAACTTCTGTAGATAGACGTTTCCGTCAGTGTAGTAATAGTTAATCGTAGCGGTTAGGTCGGTGACCCTGATTTTGTTCTCTCTGTCGTTGTATATGGTGACTGTGATGTAGCCTGTTTCTCCTTGCTGGTACGTGTCCTTGTCAAAGGTGCACGCGGTGATTGTCGTAGCTTGCACACCAAAGGGAATAACCGTCAAAGATACAAACGTCAGCAACGCGATTAGGAGTCGTTTCTTACTCATTTCTATCTCTCCATATGCAGACCTTTGCTGTTCTCGTTCAGCTGTGACGCTAAAAGAGTTATGAATCAACAGTATAAATTGAGAATACAGGCGTAAACCCCTGAAACGTTTCGTATACACACATCTGATCAATCAAAATGAGGCGAATCTAACGATAAATCCGCGCGATCACACAGTCAGCTCTTGGATCTCAGCCGAATAAGCCATTTCGGCACCCGCTTCTGGTAGGCGGTGTACTCTTCCCCCAGCAAGCGAACGAGGTCTTTCTCTTCATACGCCGCCATCTTATCGTATAGGATGAAGAACCCAACCCAAACTCCCAGGGAAAGAAGCGAGGGAATAGCGAAGAAAAATCCTAGGCAAAACATCAGAATTCCCAGATACATGGGATGCCGAACCCGCGAATACACACCTGAGTCAACCAACACGGGTCGGTCGCGCGCCTCACCGAAGATCACCCTGTGCGACTTCGCCCCGAGATACACACCCACACCCAGCGAAAGAAACGCCAGAAACAAGCGCAGAGGAAGAGGAATCAACCCAACCAGAACCGTTGAACAGCCGTAGACAAAAGAGTCTAGCCCCCACACCACAAAAAACAAGATTGTCATCATGAGCTGAAGTGAGTCACAATAAGGAAATTCAGAACCTAAAGCAGCTGTATCCTTCGAAATCTCAACCACAACCAACGCTAACCTAGAGCAAAGCAACCACTCATATGCTTTACGCGCGAACCTCCACCCCGTCTCTGGTATACAAGGCGAAAAAGGAGAACGAATCAAAACCCTCAGTCACGCTTTACCTATGCCAGCGCCTACGCTTCCTTGCGCTTTTCTTTCATCCATCCGGTGTAGAACCCGACTGCAACAACGGCAAACAGAACGACGTTAACAACATAAAGTCCAATCCCAACAGAGTCGTCGGGCAACCTAGCAACGTACCTAACAGCACCCACTCCTTGAAGGAGAGAGCAGACAGTGAAAAGCAACGCCGTGATCAACCAGCTCGTCGATTTCTTCATTCTTCCACCTTCTCACCACCTGGAAAAACCCACAATTAAGATTTTACTCTAACATTACCGCCATCCATGATAGCAACACTACTAACAGTCGCAGTCCACAGAAGAAGACACTCTCTAGCTGCTTCACGTTAGAGTGGGGATGTGCTTCGCCAACAGCCTTCTCTTTTTTCGTTTCCGAACATTTTGCGACGTACATTCTATGGTTCGAGCTTGTTCTTTCATAGACCCCATGAAAAAAAGGAAGTTTGCTGGAGACATCTCCGCGGCGTTTGCAAAGATTGCCTTAAGCATAAAATCAACGAAATCCGTGTTCAACACCAAGGTGAAAGCCAAACAATCTGGAAAGAATGTAATACCTTCGGTATCTACCGATACTACCTGTATTTACCGATAGTAAATTCTCACAAAGCTAAAAAACCCTTCCTAAACACAAAAACCTAAAAACCCCAAAAAACACAACACGAACATATTTGGACCCAAATAAAGGGGGCCTACAACAGGTCTACACACAAACACAACACTGCAAAACTCCGGCGTTAGAAAACTCATATGTATGATGGGGCCTCTAAGGTTTGTTCGGAGATGTAGTTTCCATGCGATTGGGCGGTAAAGTGGCCATAGTCACAGGGGCTGGTTCAGGCATAGGACGAGCCACATCGAATCTCTTTGCCAGAGAAGGAGCAAAAGTTGTGGTCGCTGACATCGAACAGAGTCTGGGAAGAGAAACAGTTGAGGAGATTTCAAAAAACGGAGGAACAGCAATTCAGGCAGTGGTTGACGTTTCTAAGGCTGATGAAGTAAGGACGATGATCAAAACGTGCACAACCAATCTCGGAAAACTCGACGTACTCTTCAACAACGCTGGGATTGAAGGCTCAGGAGGATCACTCTGGAAAATGAAAGAGGACGACTGGAACCGTGTCATAGACGTAAATTTGAAAAGCGTCTTCCTAGGTTGCAAATACGCGATTCCCCACATGAAGAAAACCAAAGGCTCAATCATAAACACGGCGTCAGAACTGGGACTAGTAGGTTCAACGAGTCGCCCGGCGTACTCCGCCTCGAAAGGAGGAATAATCGCGTTGACAAGATCATTAGCACTGCAATGTGCGCCCTACGGAATCCGAGTCAACTGCATCTGCCCCGGAGCAACCGAGACTCCTCTACTGATCCGATTTGTAGGTGAAAGACAAAGGCAGAGAAAACTGCGGGAAGTGACGCGAGAAATACCGTTACGTCGCTTGGGCAAGCCCACAGACATCGCATACGCGGCACTGTACCTAGCCTCAGAGGAATCTTCCTTCGTGACCGGTTCCGTTTTGGTGGTTGACGGCGGCTCGACAGCGCGGTGAGCTAAGGTAAAGGGACGCGCGCTTCAAGCAAGCACCAAACATCGCCGTGACCTGAACGAGAGTGGTAAACTATTTCAGTCTCATACCATTTCTTTCCAGACTGGGAAAACCATTGAGAGCAAAAACTATCGAAAAGCCAAAATATCAAGCAATCGGCCCACTCAAGCGCTTTAATCAAAAGTATACCATATTGAGCAGGACTTCTTGGGACGCTTCTTTTCAGAAGTTGAGAAGGAAATACCAGAGGACTCGTGATGAGCGAATTCGAAAGGAGAATTTGCTTGAAGACTACGCCCTAAGAGACGCCTCCTGGTATGTGGCAAACACTCTGGGAACTTTCGCCGGATTTATGCACGGGAACGACGGACTCTACTCTTGGAAAAGCCTTGAAGTTCCTGAAGAAAACCTCGACTCAGAAACGAAGTTTCGAAAAGCCAAAGTCAGCAATCCCGCTACTGCTTCTACGAAAATAAAAAGCGCAGGCAGATTCTATGGGGCAGACATGGTTGGAATAACTAGACTGAACGAGTTTTGGGTCTATTCCCACTCCCACAACAGATTAACTGGACAAAATGATCCGATAAGACTCCACAAACAATACAAATTTGCCATAGTGATGGCCATAGAAATGGACTACGACAAGTTTGCCACGTCAGACATTGGAGCGTCTGCTACAACCGGACTGGGATACTCCAAAATGGCTTTCGTCTCCAGCCTCTTGGCCCAGTTTATTCGAAATCTGGGTTACCAAGCCCTCCCCTGCGGCAACGATACCGCGCTAAGCATTCCGCTTGCCATAGACGCAGGATTGGGTGAACTGGGAAGAAACGGATTGTTGATTACCCCTCAATTTGGACCAAGGGTAAGACTCTGCAAAGTGCTTACAGATCTTTCCCTGAAGCCGGACAAACCAATTGACTTTGGAGTGCAAGAGTATTGCGAGAAATGTAAGAAATGCTTGGAAAACTGTCCTGTTGACGCCATCAGCGAGGACAAAACAGCCAATGCGATAACTGTGTCCAACAGCTCAGGAGTATTGAAATGGCCAGTGAATGGAGAAAGATGTTTTGGATTTTGGTGTGAAACAGGAATTGATTGTAACATCTGCATCAAAGTTTGCCCCTTCAACAAAAAGCGATAGTCAGGTTAGAGATAGTTCCCTCGAAGATTTAACGGGATGTAACCATTAGCTTCTGTCGATTTTCATACGTTCCTGAAAGATTTCTCCGAAGGCTTTGCAAAAATATTCGCAGGCTTTTTGAATTCCTTTTCTTCCTTCCTCTGTTATGTGGTAGTTGGTTACTCTTCCCTCCTTCTTTGATTTTATTAGACCCCGTTTCTTCAATTCCTTCAGCGCTGGATAAATGGTTCCAGGATTGGGTTTGGTTCCCCTTCTCTTACCGATCTCCTCTGCGAGTTCCTGTCCATACATGGGCCTCTTTGACAGCAGCCACAATATCAGAAAGGAGAGCATCCCCCTCATGTCGCAACATTCAGGGGGACATATGTCGTAGTTTTCCTTGGACATTGATGGTCGTTAATTATTGGGTATCCAATACATTTAAATATTCCCAGCCAGCATTATTGGACATCCAATACAATCCGTGATCGTGTATGACGAAGAAAAACGAGAAAATAAAACGGCACGTGAAAGAACACTACGCAGAAGTGGCAAAGGGAACCTCGTGCTGCGACGTATCCACCTGTTGCGGTGCGAGTTCAAGGGCTTCATATGCCAAGATGATCGGTTATTCAGACGAGGAACTGAAAGGCTTGCCAGACTCTGTGACAGGAACGGTAGCAGGCTGTGGCAACCCGACGGCTCTGGCGGATCTGAGGGAAGGAGAGGTGATCCTTGACCTCGGCTCTGGAGGAGGCATAGACGCTTTTTTGGCAGCCAAGAAAGTCGGTCCTAAGGGGAAGGTAATAGGTGTGGACATGACTGAAGAAATGATTCAACTTGCCAAGAAGAACGCTGAAAGGATGAAGATTGAAAATGTGGAGTTTCGGCTGGGTGAAATCGAAAACCTTCCTGTCGAAGACAGAACAGTCGATGTTATAATCAGCAATTGTGTCATCAACCTCTCACAAGACAAAGACAAGGTCTTCAGCGAAGCCTTTAGGGTGCTAAGACCTGGAGGACGCATGCTGATTTCTGACATGGTTACGCAAGGCGAACTTCCTGACGAAATTCGTGAGGATCCAGAAATGTGGGCTGCTTGCGTAGCGGGAGCACTGGATGAAAAGGTCTATCTTCAGAAAATCATGAACGCTGGATTCGAAAAAGTGGAGATCTTGGCAAGAAATGGTTTTATGGAGATGGTTTCAAGCCTTAAAGTGCGAGCCTACAAACCCTCATGACTAAAGGGATTTTCTCATTCAGTTTCTAACTCACTTTTACAAGTCTCTGTATCTTTCATGTTCCCAGTCTGTGACGCTTTTTTGGAATTCACTCCATTCTGTCGTTTTGATTTCAAGATATTTATTGAACACGTGTTCTCCTAGCGTTTCTTTCATCAGTTTGCTTCTCTTGAATTCCTCTATTGCTTCCCCCAGATCCTCCGGAAGAGTTTTGATGTAAAACTTCGCGAGTTTTCTGTCGTCGAATCCGTACACGTCCTCTTCCACGGGGTCAGGGGGCTCGATTTTTTCTTCGATCCCCTCAAGACCTGCAGCCAGCATAACGGCAAAGGCTAGGTATGGGTTGCAGCTTGGGTCGGGGCATCTTAATTCAAGTCGAGTTGACTTCTCTCTGCCTTCGCGGTATCTGGGAACTCTGATCAAGGCGGATCGGTTTCTTTGACCCCAACAAATGTATATGGGCGCTTCGTATCCCCGCACTAGACGTTTGTAGCTGTTCACAGTGGGGCATAGGATGGCTGCGATTTCCCTAATGTGTTCAAGTTGGCCACCCATGAAATAGCGTGCCAGAGAGGAGAGTTTGTACTTGTCTTTTTTGTCATAGAAGAGATTCCTGCCATTTTTGTCAAACAGTGACTGGTGGGTGTGCATTCCGCTTCCGTTGATACCGAAGATGGGTTTTGGCATGAAAGTTGCGTATAGATCCCTACTGCTTGCGACGGTTTTTATGGCTTGTTTGAGAACCATTACTTTGTCTGCAGTGCTGAGGGCTTCACCATATTCTATGTCAATCTCGTGTTGGCTGGGGGCGACTTCATGATGGGTCATTTCAACGTTTATGCCAAGTTCTTCGAGGGTGGACACCATGACCGCCCGTATGTCCGTAGCCATATCCCGTGGAGAAAAATCGAAGTATCCAGCCGTGTCATGGTAACCCCTGTTTTCCTTTGATCTAAAGAGGAAGAACTCGATTTCGGGTCCGACATAGTAAAAGCATCCTTTCTCCTCCGCTTTTTCTTCAACTCGCTCAAGAGCATATCGAGGATCACCCGTGAACGGCGTGTTATCTGGGTTATAAACGTCGCAGATCATTCTTGCAACTTTCTTTCCATCACGGGGCCAGGGAAGAAGAATGTACGTTGATGGGTCGGGGATTAACATCATGTCGCTTTCGTGTATTCTAGTGAAGCCCTCTATAGAAGAGCCATCGAACCATTTTCCGTTGTTGAGACATTCTTTCAGTTCTCTAGGGGATATCGTGACGCTTTTCAAGCGGCCAGACAAGTCAGAGAACATTAGGTCTATGAATTCTATTTTTTCACGTTTAACCTTCTCAATTATCTCCTCTTTTTCCATAGGATCACAACGTCTCCCTTAGGATTGGAGCTATTTAATTCCTTTTATGCTTTCTTGATTTTAACTCAAGATTGTTCTATCGATTTCTATGGCTCTGACTGTTTTGGGATTTTGTATTCTATTGAAAAGTGCCATTGACGTTGAAGTGGAATCTTGAGAATGTAGCGTCCACTTGGTTCTAAGAAAAGAAGATTCTATAGATCATCAAGCTTAAGTTGCATAAAAACATAAATAATGTGGAGGTTTGAGAATGGGGCTTATTCCGAAGGAACATAAACAGCAGTTGAAGGAAGAATTCGAAAAGAATCTGAAAGGCGAAGTGAGGATCCTTGTGTTCACCCAAGAGACCGAATGCCCCTTCTGTAAACAGGCTAGAGAACTCGCAGAAGAAGTTGGCGCCTTCTCAAACAAGATTAAGGTGGAAGTGTACGACTTCGTAAAGGACAGCGAGAAGGCCAAAGAATACCAGATAGACAAAGTGCCGGCAATCGCTGTTCTTGGGAAAAAGGACTACGGAATACGATTCTACGGCCTGGCCTACGGGTACGAGTTTAGGCCCTTCACCGAAAGCATAATCAATGCTTCTAGAGGAGCAACAAATCTCTCTGAGGAAACGAAAAAGAAGCTCGCGTCAATTGAAAAGCCTGTGCACATTCAAGTTTTCGTCTCGTTAACATGTCCTTACTGTCCGCTCGTAACCTCGCTGGCTCATCAATTTGCCATAGAAAGCGATCTCGTAAGAGCAGACATGGTTGACGTGGGTGAATTTCCGCATTTGGGGCAGAAGTATAGTGTCATGGGCGTACCAAAAACGGTCATTAACGAAAAAACGGAGTTTGTGGGCGCAGTTCCCGAAGAGCTTTTCGTTCAACAGGTAGTGGTTGCCCAGAGATCGCCAACCATGTACATATAAGAAGAAAAGAGGTGAAAAACATGACTAAGAAAGGTGAAGTATACGTTTGTGAGATATGTGGAAACAAAGTGCAAGTGTTAGAAGCGGGCGTTGGAACCCTTGTTTGCTGCGGACAAGACATGACCCTAGTGCAATGATCCTTAAGCGCGCGGAGGCCGGAGAAAAAGTTGAAATACTGATTCTTCGGAACTCTAAGAGGTGGATTGTCGAAGCGGTCTTGGAGAGAACTCCGTGAGTAAAGGCGCAGGGATCTCTGTTGTTTGTTTAGAACGCTCAAGCAGAAAGGCTGAGGCCTTCGAGGCGTCCAAGACAAGATTTGCCGTTTCTTCTAGGAAGTTGGCAAGTTCCGTTCCAGAGGGCGTCAATTCGTAGGTTCTAGGCTTCTTTCGAGTGAAAACAAGTCGTCTCTTCCTTAGCCTTCGTAGATATTTGTAGGTTCTTCTGAGGTTTATGCCAACTTTCTTAGAAAGCTCTTGGGCGGATATTCCAACCTCAGGAACGGTTTCATAGATTTTCTTCTCTGTTGGTGAAAATGGTTTCTTCGGCACTTTCTTGGTTCTGAAGTAGAAGACGTAGTTTGGGGTTTTGCTCTTTGTTATCAACCCATTTTCTGTAAGCCTTTTTAGAGGCCTCGACAAACTTTTTTGAGTTAGTGATTCAACGAGGTCTGCATAGGTTTTCGGGCCATCCTTCAATTTTTTCAGCACTATTTCTTCATAGCAACGGGAATGGGGTGGTAGCGGATTTTCAACATTAAATCTGTTCGATACGTCACGAAATTTCTGACCATACAACGTTAATCTATACTTGACGTCATCTCTTTTGACAAGACCTGCTTCTATCAGTGGTTCAACATATTCGCTGGCTATGGTGTGCTGGCTGTGATAGTATCCCTTACTTTTCAGGTATTCTTGTAATCCTTTTATGCTACGAGGACGTTCAGAAAGTGCCTCGACAACTTTTTGTCGTCTATCGTTTTTGACAGCGTTAAGCAGGTTATGCACATGCTCGTCTGCGCACAACATTCCGTTCATTTCAAGAAATTCGTTTTTTGCTCTCCATATCTCACATCGCTCGACGCAAATCATGGGAGAAATAGGCTCGCAGTACTGGCAGATGCTATCCGCTTGTTTGAGAATTTCGACCAATTCTGCACTGTTGTTTACTATCTTGGATAACCATTGACGGGAGTTTATTTCAAGAACCATAGTTGAGGCCTCCAACGACGCATGTCATAAAGAAGCCTTGATAGATCATCGTCTCTGGCCCTATTGAAAGAGAGAAAGGAGAAAAGAATGAAGGCAAGAACATCCCCCTCGTTAAGACCCCTCTATGACATACGTCATATTAAATATGACATACGTCATTCTTATATACCTTTCTGTAGCAATAATATGATCGGTGAAGAAAAACATGTTGCTCCCATGCGAAGTCGCGGTAAGATCGCTGGTTCCAGCCCTTCGATCTGCCATAGCAAGAGAACTAACACAAACTCACGGGTTGAAACAAAAGGATGTGGCAAGGCTTTTAGGCGTCACCCAAACTGCCGTGAGTAAATATACCCGACATGTTAGAGGTACAGTCCTCAAAATCGAAGAGGTGGAAGAAGTTCAGCCGACGATTAAGGAAATCGTTGTGTCATTGGCTAATGGGGGTATGTCCAAATACGAACTTGTGACAAAGTTTTGCGTAGCCTGCGAAATCATCAGACAAAAAGGGCTGATGTGCGAGCTATGCAAACTCTCCGATCCAACGATTGACGTTCAACAATGCTTTGTTTGTCATTCGGGCACTCATTTTTGTGCAGCAGAAATCAAAAAGTAACGGGTAGGCTGCGGATGCTTTTACGTTGCCCAGAGTGGAAAATGTTTTAATCAAAGCAAAGGAGATTTTAGTCCGGTGATTTTGTTATGGTTGAAATTGTTTGCAGCCCCCCTAAGCAACTGGTTATTTTAGAGTGCACGCAATATCCTTCAATAGAAGCCCTGTCAAAAACCATAGCCACTATTATCAGAGTTGGGCAACCACTCGTCCTCAAGTGGGCTGAGGGCGTGACGTTCTCATATTCGCTTTTACCGCCTACGACCGACAGTCTGATGAAAGAATTTTTGGAAGGCCGCATCTACTGGACAGACGTAGTGTTCGCTCTGATGCCAGAATACAAATCAACCATCAAAGTGGGCACCTTAGACATTCCAGTGATCGATGTAAGTCCAAACCCGATCTTGCGAGAGGCAGCCGAATGGATGAAACTCAGCGCCCAAAAATGAGTACAACCCCAAGGCAAAACGTCAACTCAAATTTGCCAGAGATTCCCCTGGTTTGAATTGCGGCCCCTGCACCATCAGGGAAAATTATTTATTCACGTTCTTTAGAGTCAACCAGTTTTTCAACTCTTTTTCTGATCTCGTTTCTTACCTCTCTGAATTTCGTAATCGGTTTTCCTGCTGGGTCTTCTATTTTCCATTCTTCCACCCTTTTTGGAACTACGGGACAGACATCGGCTCCACAACCCATGGTTATCACTACGTCGGCTTCTTCCACCATCTTCATGGTCAGCGCTTTGGGTCTCTGCTTGGTTATGTCGATTCCGATTTCTTTCATCACTTCTACAGCCTTTTCGTCAACCTTTGACGCCGGTCTATCACCTGCGCTAGCCGCGACAGCCTCGCCCTTGGCCAGCTTGTTAAGAAAGGCTTCCGCCATCTGGCTTCTGCGAGCATTTTCAACGCACACAAACAAGACTTTCTTCACGAATCTTACCATCCCATGAATATGTTAGCACGATAATTTAAACTAGCGATGAAATGTTTTTTAGGTTGTTTCCGTAGGTTAGTTAATGAAGGAGAAATGCCCAAGATACAAATCGACTTAGAGTTGTGTGATGGCTGCGGAGCATGCGTCGCGTTTTGTCCGGCGTTCGTCTTAGAACTTCACGACGGAAAAGTGAGGGTTGCGAATCCCGAAGCCTGTTTAGGCATCAGGGCGAAACAACTTTGTTCAGAATGCCATGAGACGGCGGAAACGTGCCTAGGATGCGTTGCTTGCGTCAAAAGCTGTCCGACAGCCGCCATCGAAATACTTGAGACTTAGACCTTCTTCGTATATTCTATAATCCAGTAATCTATTCCTTCATCACGTATTAATCTAGTTCGCTTGAAGGAGAAAAAACGGAGCCAGAAAAACGTTAGACTAATGAAAACGTAGGTCTTTAAGTAGAAATCTGCTAAATGGTTAATAGCGCGGGGTGAAAAGTTTGGGGAAACTACTCATGATCTTGTTTTCTTCGCCGATGCAGTTCCAGAACACGGACACTGTTTACGAGTTTGCCAAAGCCGCAGTGGAAGAAGGCCACGAAGTCACGGTGTTCTGTGACGTAGACGCCGTTTATAACTTGATGGCAAGCCAGATTTTGCCAGATCAGAAAACGCCTGCGAAAAAGCTTGCGGAGTTAATGACTGAGGGAGTGCATTTTCTAGCATGTATGGAAAGCGCGAGGCTTAGAGGCATCGATTCTAAGGAGGCGTTGATTAAAGGCGCCATAGAAAGCAGTCTAGGCGAATTGGCTCTACTGATGAATCAATCTGACAGGGTTATTGCGTTCAGTATTTGAGGTGTCGCGTATGCCAAGAAAAATCCTTTTGGTCATAAAAAGTCCCCCTTATGGAAGTCTAATGGCGGCTGAAGGTTTTCGAATAGCCACCGCCATGATCGCCATGGACGTCCTTCCACAACTGCTCCTCATAGACGACGGAGTGCATTGCCTGCTAAAGAATCAAAGACCAGAAGCCGCTGGGCTGGACTCCCACCATGAGCGATTAAAAGCTCTTGCAGATTTGGTCGGATTGTATGCTGTGAGGGATTCCATGGCTAAGCGGAATTTGAAGATTGTCGACCTTGACGAAAGCCTAAACGTGAAATTATTGTCCACAGATGAGGCTACAAAATTGATCATGGAAAACGAAGCCGTAGTCGCGTTTTAGGAGAGATGGCACTTGTTGATAATTTTAAGCAAATCTCCCTTCGTTGGCGATTATGCATCCATTTTCGACATGGCACTTAGAGCAGTTCAGAAAGGAGAGAAAGTTGGTGTACTACACATTCACGACTCGTGCACTGCGCTGACGTCAGACGAGTATTCTAAGAAACTTGTGGACGCTGGGCTTAACGTCTACGCTCTAAAAGCTGACTGTGAAGCTCGAGGCTTGTTGAAAAAGATAAAGAAAGAGGTCAAAATAGTTGATTACCAAGATTGGGTCAAACTTGTGATGGACGAATACGATAGGATAGTTTCTTGGACCTAACCTTCCCTTTTTATCCACCAAATCCAGCCTCTCCTTTCCGCGGACAGCTGGCCCTCAATGACTCCTTTTATGCGCAACCTGTTTAGAAATACTGGAGTCTTGTCCGGACAGGAGACCATGCGTTTTCGGGTTTTTTCCTCAATTTCTCGCGTTGTAAGAGGCTTTTCTGCCCCCTTCAATATGGAGATAACAAGCTCGACAGCTTCTTTCTCACTGAGTTTCTTTAGGCTCATAAACAACTTACCTTCTCATTCTGCTTCAGAGGTTCTCTCCGTTTTTGTCACCTTTACTTCGATCTCCTTCCAGTCCCCCTTTATTCCGCGCAAAGAAGTCACCGCCCCCACGAGAGCCCCGCTTAATATCTTTACAACAAACTCGCTCAGATCGATCTCCTCACCGTCAACGAAGAGCTTAACATCCAACAGCATCACCCCAAAACATTGTTTCATTACACAAGTAAAGGCTTTCTGCAAACTATTTAGTCAGCGAGACTTATGTTATTAACAACAATTGCCTTGTCGGCAGGTATGAGCGAGGCTTCTTATGACTGAAACTGAGATTTCTTGGCTTCTCTGGAGCAAAAAGGCTTTCCAGAAGGCAAAGGAACTAGATAGAAAGGTATAGCGAGAGAGATCTCCTCAGGTCGAGATTATGTGCAGGAAGCATTGCAATGAAAGAGAAATCGAAACCCGTAGATACAGAACGGGGCAACAAAACTAGGGTGCTAAGGATCATTGAACTGTTGGAGAAGGAACACTCAGACGCAAAAATAGCCCTAGACTACACGAACCCTCTGGAGCTCTTGGTGGCCACCATCCTTTCGGCTCAATGCACTGACAGAAGGGTGAACACTGTCACGAAAGTCCTCTTCAAAAAGTATAGAAAGGCAGAAGACTACGCCTATGCGGATCTGGAGGAACTTGAAGAAGACATAAGATCCACCGGCTTCTACAGAAACAAGGCCAGAAACGTCAAGAAGTGTTGCCAGATCCTGATTGCAGAGTTCAACTCGCAGGTTCCGAAAACAATGGAAGAATTGCTTGAATTGCCAGGTGTCGCTAGAAAGACTGCGAACATTGTCTTGTCGAATGCGTATGGCGTTGTTGAAGGAATAGCGGTGGACACCCATGTCCGCAGGCTTGCCGGAAGACTGGGGCTTTCAGAGCATGAAAATCCGAATAAAATAGAGGGCGATTTGATGGAGATAGTTCCGAAAACCCGTTGGAAAAGAATAACAGACTTGCTAATATTTCACGGTAGAAGAATCTGCGCGGCAAGGAAACCAAAATGTGAAATATGCGTCTTGAACAAGCTCTGTTCCTTCGCCTTCACTTTCGACTAAGGTGACAAGTGTCAGTTTATAAGGCTAGAGTTTTCAATAAAACGAATGGCGCGCGCTTGAACAGTAGCTAGGTTTCTAGTGTTCGCCAGCTGCTTTCGGGTAGCCTTCATCCTCAAGTTGAATAGTGGTGTGGTCGATTCCAAACTCTTCTTTAAATACGTTGATCAAAGTCGTGATCAGCTTCTTTCTGTTTGTCCCCTTTTTCACCACCACGTGACCGCTCATGCAACACATCTTAGTTGGAGTGATACACCAAACGTGAAGATCATGAACTCTTTTTACGCCTTTCACTTCAACTATTCTACGCTCCAGTGCACTCACGTCTATGTGGGAAGGAACTCCTTCAAGTAGAACGTTCAAGGAGTCTCGGACGAGTCTCCCGGAACTATAGAAAATCAATACGCCTATCATCATGCTGATCAAAGGATCTATCAGATACCATTCGGTGAAAAACATGATTATCCCGGCGGAAATCGCCCCTACTGATCCCAGGGTGTCGGCGACAACGTGTAGAAAGGCGCCTTTAACGTTTAAACTCTCATCCTTTGACCTTGAAAGGGTTACCGCAGACAGTCCGTTGGCCATCAGACCCAAAACAGCAATAATCAACATGTTCAGGCTTTCTACTTCAGCTGGTTGTTGAATCCGCAGAATAGCCTGATAGAAGATGAAAACCGCGACCGCCCACAGGAAGATGCCGTTCAAAAAAGCCGCTAGAATCTCCGCACGGTAGTAGCCGTAGGTTTTGTTCACCGTGACAGGTCGCAGGGCAAGCCATGCAGCTACGAGGGCGAAGACTAGGGCAAGGATGTGGTTCAGCATGTGCCAAGCGTCTGTTAAGAGGGCTAGGCTGTTTGTTAGAATTCCTCCGACTAACTCAATAATGAAGAAGGATATGGTGATGCCTAGGGCTATTCCAATATATCTTGTGCCTCTTAGTGGATGGAAATGTTCGTGCATTGGAACGTCGCTCTCATGACATAGATCTTCTATCCGTTGCTATTAAACTTAGATTTCCTAACGTTTCCATTATCTTCATTAACGGGTGCATATCGTTGACATAAAAGAAGGAGGAGATGCTTGTCTGATCTACTTTACGCGATCCTAGCTGTCGCCGTAGTCAGCCTCTTGTCGTTGGTTGGAGTTTTTGCCATATCTCTAAAAGAGACTACGCTAGACAGAATCTTGTTTGTTCTTCTCAGCTTTTCAGCAGGTTCCATCTTAGGCGCGGCTTATCTGGATTTGCTACCGGAAGCCATAGAATTCCTTGGAGAAGACCAGCTTTCAGTTACTGTTCTTTATGTTACTCTAGGCTTTCTCGGGTTCTTCTTCCTTGAACGAAATATCTATTGGTACCACGGACACGTACACGGGAATCAATCCGATGTTGAGGAGAAGATGACCGTCAAGAAGTTTGTTTATTTAAATGTGATAGGAGACGGAGCCCACAACCTCATTGATGGAATGATAATTGCCGCCAGTTTTTTCATAAACATCACGGTGGGATTAGCCACCACCGTCGCCGTAATCTTTACGAACTCCCCCAAGAAATCGGAGACTTCGGAGTCCTGGTCTATGGCGGCTTTACACGATATAGGGCGCTGTTCGTTAACTTCTTATCTGCATTAACAGCCGTTGTCGGAGTCCTCATCTCCAATTATCTTTCAATACACACAGAGAACTTTGTCGGTTTACTCATCGCTCTAGCTGCAGGCGGTTTCATTTACCTCGCAGCCTCCGAATTGATCCCCGAGATACAAAAAGAAGAAAACATCGGAAAATCCATGATACAGTTTGTCTTGTTCGTCTTCGGAATAGTCCTCATATGGTCTCTAGGCCTTCTCTTCCCCGAATAGAAGAATTCGCTCCAAGAGGACAAGTTGATTTTCGAAAAGATGTAGCCTTCCATCTTTGACGGTTCAACCCAATCAAGTTCTACGGGGTATTCTCTATAAGAATAGAGAAGGCTAATATCACGCGCGCATACTTCCTCAATGCTTGGCGGTTCATCTGAGGTTGACGTGGAAGCAGTTGTCGCATAGTCCTTAGTGACTAGTTCTAGACCGAGTCTTTTCGGGAGTTGGCAGCTGATCCGGAAGCTGCGTGTTGTTGTTGGTTTTTTCCTAGTTTGTAAACAACAACAACCACTTCTAAGCTGAGCTAAGGCTTGGGCAGGTGCTGCGCGCAAAGCAACTTGTTACAAGCCCAACATTTCATAAACATTACTCAATCAAGAATTGATGTAACAGAAAAAAAGGCGGTCTGTACGTGTAGAGGTAGCCTAAGTGTTCTGTTCAGATCGCGCGCGCAGTGTGTAGTTTGCTGTTTATTCCGACAAAGTAAACAAATAGGTGAAATCAATAACATTTGACTGATTTGCATTTTCCGATATTCACTGTGTAAAGCAAGATTTGGACGTACTCAAAATGTAGTAAAAGCCTCCAAAACATTCTTCGTAATTAGTTTTGCTACACTTTGATTTAATATATGTAGACACGTCTCGGTGCATGTCAATTCCCCCAAATTTTCTACTAAACCATTCCATAAAGGCGTTCCCGAGCTTGTAAGGCATTCGGGAACTGACTTTCACTCCTATCATCGCAAATTTTCCTTGTGGCTTGAGTAGATGAAATATCTTCTCAACCGCAATTTTATAGTCAGGCATTGTTTCTAACGCGAATGTGCAAAGTGACGCATCGAAGAGGATTTCAGGTTCGTAATCTGTGATCCTCATATTTACAAGTTCTATATTTGTCCATTTGTGCTTTGCAATCTGGTTCCTTGCTACCTTCAAAGTTTCGGGTGAAAAATCAACTCCGACAAGCCTTCCGCTATTACGTAAGTAACTCTCGATAATTTTGAAGTTCAATCCTGTGCCGCAAGCAACATCAAGAATAACGGAGTTGCCTGTTAAGTTCAAAGGCGCTATCGCCTTTTTTCGATAAATAGAATTTTCTGTAGCGCGGCTAAACAATGCGTCCCAGTACCAAAACATGGGAATCTTAGTAATCTTGTCGTACAATAATCTGATTGCATCATTGTCAGACTGCGTAGTGTTCACCTCATCAGTTTAGGATGCGTTTGATATATAACTCGCATTTCGAAGTCTTAAAACTACAAAAATTAAAGAGCGCGCGCATTATTTGCTGATTCCACGTTTCCCTGGTTTTTCCTTCTCCAGCTTCATCCACCACTCAGGAACCCTCGCACCTTCAGCCACATCCAAGTAGTCGAAGGGCTTTATATCCAAGACCGGTGTGCCGTCAAAGGCGTCGAGACCGCGAACAGTCAAAACGTTGCCCTCTACTTCCAAGAGCTCAACCAATGTTAGCCCTATGGGATTTGGACGATGTGGTGTCCGGGTTGCAAAGGCTCCCAGCAGGGGCATGTCACTTCTACCCCTAGGACGAACTTTCATAGTCCTCCTCTCTTCCTCTGAGATTTCATGCATCCAAAATATCACAAACAAATGGGAAAAATCTTCTACGCCGTTCAAAGCCTCTGCCAGATCCTCGCGAAAAACTATCTTCGAAACGTTACCCTTATCCCTAACTTCTTTTCCAACAGCCTTCGTTTTGACGAAACCTACCGGTTTCAACTCGATCTTCTCTGCAGCTGACATCCCATCACTCAGCTTCTCTAGTCTTCAGCAGCCACCTTTATTATCGGAGCCATCTCGTCAGGGTCCACGACGACATCAACAATGGCTGGCTTATCCGATTTGAAAACTTGTTCCAAGACCTTGTCCAACTCTTCTGGTTTCTCCACCCGATAGCCTTCCCCACCACAAGACTTCGCAAAATCTGCAAAGTTTGGGTTCACAAAATCTGTTCCAAATTCTTTGTAACCGTACATCATCTGCTCCTTCTTTATGTTCTTCAGTTTGCTGTCGTTGAAAAGCACAACTTTTATGGGAAGCCTATTGTAGACGGCCGTTGTGAAGTCGGCCATGAGCATGCCGAATCCCCCATCGCCCGTGACGCATATCACCTGCCTGTTTGGGAGGTCTATCCGGGCTGCGAGGGAAGCTGGGAGCGCGAAGGCCATGCTCGCCATGTTGGCTGACATGAGGGTCTTTTCACCGTCGCAGGTGTATTTTTTGTAGAACCAGTACGTGTGGTCTCCCACATCAACGCAGATGATGGCGTTCTTTTCAGCATGTCTTTTTATGGCTTGAATCATGTAGCCTGGGTGTATCGGAACGGACATGTTTTCGGAGTCTTCCCTTATCTCTTCGAGATGCTCCTCTTTGATTTTCTTGATCTCGTCAAAATACTTCTTATCCGGTTTCTTTGCAGACACCTTCTTGATCAACTTTTTCAAAACCGCTTTTGCGTCACCCGTTAGACCGACCTTTATCGGAAAACTTTTTCCAAGCTTCACACCGTCAATGTCTATTTGAACTATCGGTAGATGTGGTACAAGGTTTCTCTGCCTGAACCCTGATCCGACAACGATGACGAGATCCGCTTTAGTCATGGCTTTAGCAGCAAAACGGGTGCCTATGGACCCTAAGACGCCTACAGCCAGGTCGTGAGTTTCTGGGATGACGCCCTTCGCCCTAGAGGTGGTCGCGATTGGCGCAGAGATTCTTTCTGCAAGTTCAACGATCTCTTTTCCGCAGTTTCGTATCCCCCAACCTCCCAAAATGATCGGTCTCCTGCTCTCATCAACGAGCTTCGCTGCCTTCTCTACGTCCTCATCCGTGGGAGTCAGGATTTGTTTGAAAAGGTGCTCCTCCGGCTTCCATATCTCGTCCTCCAGCTCTTCCGCGAGAACATCTGTGGGCAGGCTTAACAACGCCACTCCACGTTTAAAGTATGCGTTTTTCACGGCTAACACGGTCAAGCCGATAGCTTGGGCAGGCCTGGCGACCGTTTCATTGAAAACCGTAAACGGTCCGAATAGTTCAATCTGATCGATCTCCTGCAGGGACTCGCTTCCCAAGAAAACTTGAGGAACCTGTCCCGTCAAAGCTAGGACTGGCGCCCCATCGGTGGCAGCGTCCATCAGCCCCGTGATCAGGTTGGTTGCTCCGGGACCAGCAATTGACAAGCAGACTCCAATTTCATCGGTGAGCTTTGCGTGGGCCGACGCCATGAAAGCAGCTGTCTCTTCATGTCTCGTTAAGACGAATTTTATCTCGTTTTGGCTGCTCAAAGCTTCTACAAGGGGCAGATTAGAATCGCCCGGGATTCCGTAGATGTATCTCACGCCCATCGCCGAAAGTTGTTCAACTATCTTCTCCGCCACGGTCGGAACAGTGACAGCCTTCTTTTTGGGTATTTTCTCTCCAATTCTAACGAAGGCTGACTTAGGCGCTCCACAAACAGGGCACACCCAACTTGGACTAAGGTCTTTAAACTTTTTGCCTTCTTTTTCTTCATCATAAATGTAGTTACAAACAGTGCATTTCCACTTAACCATTTGAATTACCAGACTATTCTTTGTTTCCAAGGACATAAATTCTTTCAGTGAACTCTTCTATTTTTATGCCTAATTCTGTTTCGTCAAAGTACCTTTTGTTCGACGTACATTATTGCGCGCGCGGCATGCATGTATGCATACAAATATAACCTTTTTGAATTACTACCTTGATGAGGTGATTTTGGAA
>JACUTO010000162.1 GCA_014859755.1 Candidatus Bathyarchaeota archaeon | reverse complement strand
TACAGCGTTGGTATCCTAGACGCTGATATTCATGGTCCATGCGTTCCGAAGATGCTTGGCATGGAGGGGCAAAGACTGAGAGTGGGACCGGTAGGAGCTTTTCCTGCTGTGGGGCCTCTTGGAATGAATGTTGTTTCGATGGAGTTTCTGCTTGGAAGCAAGGAGGTTCCTGTTATCTGGCGGGGACCCCTCAAAATGATAGCGATCCGCCAGTTTTTGTCCGAAATAGCTTGGGGTGACCTAGACTATCTTCTCATAGATTTGCCTCCTGGAACCGGCGACGAACCGTTGAGCGTTATGCAGCTTCTCCCAGAAATGGATGGCGTTGTCATAGTTACCATACCTTCAGAGGTCTCACAGATCGTGGTTGGAAAGGCCATCACCTTTTCTAGACAATTGGAAGTTCCGGTGATAGGCATAATTGAAAACATGAGCGGCTTCGTTTGCCCCGAATGCGGCGCCGAAACAAACATCTTCAAGACAGGGGGAGGCAAAAAGATTTCTGAGGAGTTAGAAGTCCCGTTCCTGGGAAGGATACCTCTCGATCCAAGAATTTGCGAAGACTCAGACAGAGGACTGCCATTCATACTGGAACACTCCGATTCTCCAGCCGCTGAAGCTTTCATGGAAATAGTGGAAAAAATCGAAGCTTACATCAAAGAGAAAGACAAGCTCAAAAGACAACCGCCTGACGCTTCTAACAACAAGTAGTTTGCAAAGTTTGCTTTAGTCTAGCTTTTTGGCGCACTTGTGGCAGAACCGAGCATCGCGCGCAGTGCTAGTCTCCTTGAATGGCGACTCTCCTGATGAAGGCTGGTTCCGTGAACGATAAGTTGAATTTTCTAAGCTGATCCTTTATTAGAAGGGGGTTCATAAGCAGGTCCCTTATTCCTTCAACGTGAGCGGCTCCGACGAATGTAAGTATCTTGGAGTTCTTTCCTTCGTTCAGATTCTTTGAAGTTATCCAAGCTAACCTAGCAGCCATTAAAGCATTGCGTTCGTCTATCAGAACCCACCATACAGAAGGAAAAAACCTTCGACTAGCTTCTATCTCTCTTTTGGAGTTGTTTATCACTCTGTCTTTGAACCCTTTCTCCCAGAGCCAAATAGGATTCTCATCTACCTTACGGTGCACCTGAAAGCCTATGCGGTTTCTCTCAAAAGGGGTCATTCTGCTTCTTATCCTGCGCCTCATCTCTTGTTCTGTCATGTCTATCAGCCAGATGTTGGCGTTTACGTTTCCTAAGGCTTCGGCGGCTCCGGTGAATTCGCAGATGCCTTTGCATGATCTTCTTTTCGGACAATTTAAGCAAGCGGCATTTAGAAGTTGGAAGCGTCTCCGATCGAGTTCAAGGGCGACATCGTTAGGCTTCAAAGACTTGATTGACTCGTAGGCGTCATTAATGCTGCGTCGTGTGAAGTGAGCCGTACCAACGATATCAACATACTCGTTATAGTTGATATTGAGGATCTCTACCATGATGCTCACTGGAACTAGTCGATATTTATCTTATGTGTATCGTTTTTGAGGGTCTTCTCTTTCTTTGGAATTGTTACTTTGAGTACACCGTTCTTGTACTTTGAGGACGCCTTTTCGAGGTCGATACTACTCGTTGGCAAGTTTATCATCTTGTAAAAGTTTTTGGCCTTAACCTCAACCTTGCCTGCTGTGACATTTAGCTGTATATCATCCTTTTCTTCACCTGGCACTTCAACGTAGATCTTTATCGCTTTCTCTTCCTCGAAGATGTCCGTTAGCGGTTCGCGGGTCTCTTTCAAAGCACTCTCTGGAACTTCAAATGGTCTTCTGGGCACTGGCCGGCGTCTCATAGGATTCAGTGGTTCAAAGGGATCAAAGGGGTCAAGCGGCCCTAAAGGTTGATCCGACCCAAAGTGCCCCTGAATGATATATCCCTTTACACCGGGTCTATCAATTTGGTTAATCGCCCATTTGCCTTTGAGGTCCCCGTTTTTTGTCGCCTTATCAAGCTCATTCATCATTCTCTGAATTCTCTTCATGAAGTTGCTGCTGAACGCATCGAAGTCCCCAAAAAAATCGTCAAATGACACTATCTTTCACCTCCCTAAAAGTTCTCCATTTCTTCTAGAGCTTCTATCAGATGCCTCAAGGCGAAGCTCAACAGTATGAATCCTCTCTGTCCAACCTCTGAACAGCGATATTTTCCCCTTTCGACCTTTTCTAAGAACCCCCCTTCTCTGAGTTTCTTGGTGTTCTCCCAAACGATCTTAGGATTCAAATTCAGGTCTCGCATGAAATCGGCGAAGTTAATTGTGCGGTCTTCTTCCTCCATAAGTCGTTTCATCATCCTAAATCGAGTCTCATGGGACAAGACAACAAAGATCTTTGAAAATCTTTGAAAATCTGTTTCGAAAGCATCTAATTCGTCTTCCAGCTGCTCCCTTGGCCAGTCCGTAGGGGAAAGAGGGATTTCAAATAACACTTCTCCGTCTCGAACTAATTGCAGCTTCAGCTTCATAGAACTTCGCCTCTTATTACCTTAAGGTAATTACTATTTAGTAACATATATAAACATTACTTTTTGGTAATAATTGTGCTGCGAAACCTTCGCACTCATAATACCTAGCGCGCACACGCTAAAGATCTTTGAAGAACTTCTCGTGCTTCGCTAACGCCTTAGACATTTCAAAACCGAGTTAAATCAACACCGATTCTCTTGGATATTTCGGGCAGATCGTTCAGCACATAAACAAAGGCGTGTCCTCTCCACTTCCCCCATCTATCCTGTGCAGTCTTTTTCAGCTCTTTAATCGCTTCCCGAGGGGACCCCGGTTCCTTACCGAAGAAGAGTACATGGAAGATCTTGGCGCTCCATACGTCCAATGGAAAGCCCGTACCCGGGACAACTATTTCCACCGAATAATTCCCTATACCCCTCAGACTCAACAGTCTCTTCTTCACTTCTTCGTGGGGCATCTCCCAAAGCTCCTCCAGGATTGGGAAACCCACTGTCAGGGTTTTTGCGATGGATAGCAGATTCTCTGCCCTGTATCCAAGTTTGGTCTTTGCCTTTAGCTCCTCGACAAGCGTATCCGCGATTCTTTCCTGGGAGGGCCAATAAGAGACGGTCTTCCCGTCGAAGGAGATTTTATCTCCGAAGTTCTCTATGAGGAGCTCCATCATCTGCCTGCTCCTCTTCATCGGAGCCATCTGTAGGGTTACTGCGAGAGTGAGAGCGGGGAAGAGGTCCGGCCATCCTAGTGTACGCATCCCACGTAGATCCTTGATGACATCTCTCAGGACATCGTCCCTCCGGGCCATCTCGTAGAATTCGTTGAGATCCTCCTCAGTTCTCAAGGCCCTCTTTATCCTGAAAGTGATGCCATTCTTCTCTGCATCACTGATCTCTTCATCTCGGAAGACGGCACACCGGATCTTGGGCTCCATCAATGTTCCTAGAGACTCAAGTTTT
Source organism: Candidatus Bathyarchaeota archaeon (assembly GCA_014859755.1). Lineage (GTDB taxonomy): Archaea > Thermoproteota > Bathyarchaeia > Bathyarchaeales > Bathyarchaeaceae > Kmv02. The sequence continues at coordinate 192 of JACUTO010000162.1, read as the reverse complement.
AACCCGATGAGTTTACCTCTGAACCTTGTTGCCGTCCATAAAGTATTGTCTTCGAAGATCTCCTCGGGCGTAGACCACCACCAACCAGCGGGCTTATGAACAGTGAGCTCAAAGCTGTAGGGAGGAATCGCCTCGATATCGAAGGAATACACTTTTTTCAAGGCCAACGAGAGCCCTCATCTTGTTCTCAGT
>JACUTO010000161.1 GCA_014859755.1 Candidatus Bathyarchaeota archaeon | reverse complement strand
CGGGCTTCATTCTTGTCTTTGTACAGGTGATCGCCATGAGTTCGTATCCCATTTTCACGAAGTCTGGTATCACAGTGAAGTCTCGTATGATTCCTTCCTTCACGAGTCTACTTCTCATCCTGCTCACAGTCGGCTGCGACACGCCTAGAACCTTGGCTAATTCCCGGTCACTCCTCTTGGAATCCTTCAACAACTCCAAAAGAAGACTAAACATTCTCTCCTTCACCCACAACAACCCCTCAGAGGTTTTCTCCTCGCGCGCGTATACAATAGAACTACGTTCTATATCCGCTTCAGAATTTAACGTTTGTGTCGCAAAAAACAAAAATAAACCATAGAGAGTTGCAAAATGAAACGATTCTAGTTTGCGCGCGCGATTGAAAATCTTATTATAGCATTTAGTGTTGAAGGATGCTCAAGGGAAATTAAAGAAAAGGCGCGCATAAGGAAAGGTGTTCCCTATGATAACCTTTGAGAAGACTGTTAAATATTCTCGGATTTTGAACCCGTTAAAGAATTTCGAAGAAGATATCGTAACATTCGAGTATAGAACTGACCCGCTGACTGGGCGCAACACGACAGTCATAAGAGGAATGCTGAAGTATATTAGTAAGTCCTTGGTTTCAGACGAGGAATTGCTTAGCTCCTTAGTTGAGAAGACGAAGGTTAGCTGCCCTTTTTGTCCGGAAAGCGTGAAGGAAAAAACGCCTATGTTCACGCAAGATTTCCTTGAGGAAGGAAGAATTTTTGTTGGCGATGCCGTTGTTATACCGAATTTGTTGGGTCATGCTGAAAGAAGCGTTCTCGTGGTTCTTTCGAAAGAACATTATTTGAAGCTTAATGGTTTCACGGCTAAACTTGTTTTTGATGGTTTCAAGGGAGGCTTAGCCTATCTAAAGAGACTCAACGAGGTTGAACCCTCAATACGGTTTCCCGTCTTCATTTTCAATTACCTGCCACCTGCGGGTTCCTCTATATTGCATCCTCACATGCAAGTGTTAGCCAGAGATAGAGCCTTCTATTTGGTGAAGTTGTTTCTTGAAAAAAGCAAAGCCTACTACGAAGGCAACAAATCCAGCTACTGGTCAGACCTGACATCTAAAGAAAGGGGCGGGGAACGACATTTGTTTGGAATAAATGGTGTGGAGTGGTTTGTTCCGTTTGCTCCCTTGAGAGGCTCGAATGAGGTTCAAGCAATAGTTGGGGGCAAGTCCAACCTGTTAGAGCTAGACGACAAGGATTGGCTTGGATTGGCTGAGGGCATATCCAAAATTCTGCGATTTTACCATGGAGAGGGGTATGTGAGCTTTAACGTAATTCTTGCGTCGGGACCAGTGAACGAGCATCTAGACTATTTTGATGTAAACTTGAGGATGATCAGCAGACCGGGAATACAAGCGTCGAGCTTCACGGACGCTTGGGCACTCCCATATTTGCTGTGGGATGGGGAAGCCGTAGAAGAGCCTGAGCTGTTCGCAGAGAGAGTCAAGAAGTTCATGAGGGCACCTAGTTGAATATGGCAGGTGCAAACGGGCGCACAACGTTGTTGTAAAGTGTGCGTGCGTAGAGTTTGAATAGCCCCCTTTATTTGGTTTCAAATATGTTGTGGATATGGTGTTTGTGTGCTGATGTTTACCGTGCTTGGGCGGGAGTACTTTCTGTTTCTTTTTCTTTGCTGGCTTGGCAGGTGAGGGGTGGGGCGAAGAGTTGGTCGTCGTGTCGGCCGCGCGCGCATGGTGTCAGAATTTTGGGTGGATGTGTTCTTGTGTGGTTTTTGGTTTGGGGTATTCGTGTTGTTGTTCGTTGCGCTAGGGCGTCCTACGGTTTTAATGTGTATGTGAAAGCTTTATGTTTAAAAGCCCCTGTTGTTTAACAAGGTTCTTAGAAAGTTACCATACAGAAGAGGGGTGGTGTTAAGTGTCTATAAAACTGTCTACGGGTAAAGAAATACCCATAGAGATGCATAAAGCGAGGATGGTTCAAAAAATTTGGTTGACACTTGTGGAACAGCGGCTAAAAGCCATAGAAGAAGCAGGCTACAACACATTCTTGCTCAAAACCAAGGATATATTTCTTGATATGCTCACTGACAGCGGCGTAAACGCTATGAGTGATAACCAATTCGCCGGTATGATAAAAGCCGACGACGCTTACGCTGGCAGCATGACTTTCTATGAATTTGCTGAGGCAGTAGAAGATGTTTTAGGGTACAAATACGTAATGAATGTTCACCAGGGAAGGGCAGCAGAGCACCTAATACCAAAAGTATTCGCCAAATCAGGTGACGTTATCCCTACAAACTACCATTTTACCACCACTAAGGCGCATATTGAACTTATCGGGGCGGTGTGCTTGGAGATTTACACCGACGAAGCACTGAAGACCGAAAGCACTTTCCCCTTCAAAGGCAATATGGATCCGCAAAAGTTGAAGGACACCATCAAAAAATATGGTAGAGACAAGATACCTTTTGTTCGGATGGAGGCGACGACTAATCTGCTCGGTGGACAACCGTTTTCTATGGAAAATTTGAGGGAAATTACGCGGATTTGCAATGAATATGGCATTCCTCTGGTGTTGGATGGAAGTCTGATTTGTGAAGATGCCTATCTTATAAAGCAGAGGCAAAAAGGGTATGAGAATAAAACTGTTGCAGAAATAGTTAAAGAGATGTGTAGTCTTGCGGACTTGTTCTATATGAGTGGAAGGAAAAATACATGCGTTAGAGGTGGTTTGATAGCAACAAATAATGAAGAGCTCTTTGAAAAGATAAAACCTTGGCTTCCAGTTTATGAAGGCTTCTTTACGTATGGTGGCATGTCTATGAGAGAAATCGGTGCTATGGCGGTTGGAGTGAGAGAAATGGTTGACCCTGATGTTGCAGGTTGTACGATAAAGCAGATAAAGTATTTTGTTAAGAGACTTGTTGAAACAAGAATTCCGGTGGTTACGCCACCAGGTGGATTAGCCTGTCATTTGGACGCAAAGAAGTTTTTGCCACATATTCCTCAAACACAATATCCGGCAGGAGCTCTGGCAGCCGCACTTTACATAGCATCAGGAATAAGGAGTATGGAAAGAGGAACTCTGTCAATGGATAGAGATAAAGAAGGAAATGAGGTTCTTTCTGATTTAGAACTCACAAGGATTGCGATCCCAAGGAGAGTTTATACAATGTCACATATTGAATATGCAGTTGACAGAATAAATTGGTTATATAAGCACAGAGATTTAATAAAAGGGCTAAAATTCGTATATGAACCGCCTGTACTGAGGTTTTTCCTTGGAAAGTTGGAAGCTATAGACAATTGGGGAAGAAGCCTATGTGAAGCATTCGAAAAAGAATTAGGTCCTTGCTGAACTCTTGCCTCAATTAATTACTCTTGACTTATGCGACCTGCATACAAAAAAGTAATTGATCTTATTAGTGTCCTCAGGGTTCGAACAAAAAAAACACTTAGAAAGATTGAAACAGGATATTGCTCTTTTGGAGAAGACAGTAAAAGAATAATGCATCTGCATAAGAGGTGGAAAAATGGGATTGCTTCATAGGATTGGTTACATACTCGAAGTAGCTGCTTTCTGTTCGCTGATCCTCTCCAAGGTTTGGAAAGCTGCGGAACATTCAGGTTTCGTGGTGACTGTCCTATTTATGATCGGTTCAA
>JACUTO010000160.1 GCA_014859755.1 Candidatus Bathyarchaeota archaeon | reverse complement strand
GACAAGGCGTTCACCGAGTTGTGGCATAATTTATGTGAAGTTCTTAATAAACTTGAAAATAGAAGCTTTGCGTTTTGGTATGTTTGCGGCAGTTTTTTGGGCCTTCAACATAACCATTTCTTCGTCTAAGGTTTTAACGTCCTTGTTTTCCATGAGTATTTTTCCGTCTACGATGACCGTGTCTACGTCACTACCACCGGCCGAATAGACTATGTTGGCGTAGAAGTCATGAACCGGTGTCAAGTGAGGCTTTTTGAAGTCTAGAAGGATTACATCTGCCTTCTTGCCAACTTCCAGCGACCCCACAGTTTTTTCTAAGCCTAGAGCTTTGGCACCGTCTATTGTAGCCATTTTTAGAACCGTCTGAGCAGGCAAGACCGTTGTGTCTTTATAGTATTGCTTCTGGAGAAGAGCCGCAGCCTTCATAGATTGAAACATGTCTAAGTTGTTGTTGCTGGCTGGTCCATCCGTTCCTATGCCAACGGTTACGCCTAAGTCCAAGAGGTCTTTGATTTTCGCTGTGCCCTGGGCGATTTTCATGTTGGCAACCGGATTGTAGGAAACCTTAACGTTGTGTTTGGCTAGGAGCCGCATTTCTTTTTCGGTTAGGTGAATGCAGTGGGCAGCTAAGACGTCTGAACCCAAGAAACCTATTCTTTCAAGAAGTTCAACTTCCGCGAGACCGTGTTTCTGTTTTGTCTCGTTGACGGTTTCTTCTGATTCTGCTAGGTGGATATGAATGCCCACGTTTAATTCTGAGGCCTTTTGCCGCACTTTAGCTAGCATGTCTAAGCTGCAGGTATAGAGACTGTGAGGACCCAACTGAACGATGATCCTTCCGTCTGCGTAGCCCTTGTATTTTCGGGCGAAGTTTACGCTGTTCTGTAGCATTTTTTCCCCTAGTTTCTTGATGTCTGGTTCGAGAATTCCTTGGGCTAGAACAGCCCGCAGGCCGGCTTTCTCAACCGCCTTTGCCACATGGTCTTCGTGGAAGTACATGTCTGCGAAGGTTGTGGTGCCGCTCTTTATCATTTCTAGGCAACCCAGTAAGGCGCCATCATAGATGTCTTTTGGCTTCAGTTTTGCTTCTAGAGGCCAAATGGTTTCTTTCAACCACTTTTCTAACGGCTGGTCTTCAGCGATTCCACGGAAGAGAGTCATGGCTAAGTGGGTGTGACAGTTAATCAGGCCGGGAATAGCCACTTTTCCATGGCCATCTATAATTTTTTCAGCCTTTACTCTTGGAGCTTTAGACTTTTTCCCCACGTAGATGATCTCATCGTTTTTTGTGGCGATTATACCTTCTTTTACGACTTCTCCACTGACCATTGGAAGGACGATACAGTTGCGGATTAGGATGTCAGCTTCTTTCAAGCGGATCACCAGTTAATTTGAGATATAAGGAAAAGCCTTGAAGATGGATATAAAAGAACTTACGATTTATCTCATTATCTTTCCTTTTACGGATAGGTATCGGAGATAACGAAGCCTCTAATCTAATTCGCTTGGCAACGGGTCTCAAACGTTCTTTTCTTTTGGCACTTGAAAGACCGCTCTCTTTCCAGAATCGTATGTTCCGCTGGTGCACGTTATGTTAAAAAGAGGCAGGTCTATGGAAATAGAGAAACAGAATAGGGGCTTTGAAAGTCTGTTTGCTTTCTCGGGTCATTTAATACTTGTAGAAACCCTTCCCAGTCTTGCTTCCTAACTCGCCTTTCTTCACCATTTCCTCCAACAGCGGACTAGGCTTGTAGAATGGTCCATACTTCTTCTCGAATTCCTTCAGCTTCGAAACCACGACATCTATGCCTATAGTGTCTGCCAATTCTAGTATGCCTATCGGTGCATTGAAGCCTAGCTTTATTGATTTGTCGATGTCCTCTGCTGTAGCCACATCTTCCCTCAGCAACTCTGCCGCAACGTTAACATTTACGTAATTTGAAGTCATGGCGTCAAATTTCTCGGCTTTTTCCAAAGGTAGATCGAGTGGTACCCATCTTCTCTCAGGATATGTGTAGAAGCCTTTTCCTGTTTTTACTCCTAGTTCTCCTTTCTCAATCTTCTCTTTTAAGAGCGGGCACATGTCGTATCCAGGCCATCTCTCGTCCATGAATTTCGCCACGCTGCCTCCGACGTCTATACCCACGAAGTCCATCAGCCCAAACATTCCCATAGGCATTCCAGCTTTATGTATTGCTGCAGCATCCACTTCTTCGACCGTGTACTCTCCGTTATACACCATCCAAGCAACGAGGTTTGATCCTGCGGTCGTTATCCTGTTGGCTATGAAACCTGGAATATCTTTCTTGCAGAGGACAACTTCTTTCCCAAATTTCTTCCCAAGTTCGATGGTAGTATTTAGCGTTTCATCGCTCGTTTTGTCACCTCTGATCACTTCGCACAAGCGCATCATTTGCGGAGGGCTGAAGAAGTGCATGCCGACAACTTTTTCAGGCCTATTGGTAGCAACAGCGATTTCGGTTATTGGCAAAGCGCTGGTGTTCGTGGCCAAAATCGCATGCGAAGGTGCGTATCCGTCGATTTCCTTAAACACTTGCTGCTTTAATTTCAGATTTTCGGGAATAGCTTCTATTACGAAATCCACATCCTTCGTAGCTTCTTCGAGTGAAACTGTTGTCTTAATCCGCTCCAAAGCTTTCTTGGAATCTTCCTCTGATATTCGACCTTTCTGCGCGAATTTGCCTAGGCTCCATTTTATTTTTTCCATACCGCTGCTGAGAAACCTCTCTTCTATGTCCCTCATGTTCACTTCAAAACCAGCAGTAGCCGCTACTTGCGTTATTCCATGTCCCATCAAACCAGCACCGAGAACCGCAATTTTTTTGATCTCCATTTCATTATCTCCTCCTACAATCTATTTTAGACATGAGAGGCAAAAGTATAGAGGCTCATACACAAAAATCTTTCCCATCTGCCTCCAGCGTTTTCTATGTAGTTGAGGAAAGTAAGTTAAACTATAAGGCAAAATTAAAGTTCTTCCAACCCACAAAACAATCTGCCAGAAAAGACCACTTAACTTGGGAGACGAAAAATGGATTTAACGTTTCTGGTCGATTATGCGCCCTACATTTTGATCTTAGGGGGAACCATTGCAATTTCTTGGTTGCTGGAAAAATTGGTGAAGCCTGTGCCAGTCGTGGGGGAACCCACGAGCTGGTTGATGAAGATTATATCCATTTTCGGGTTTTTTATTGGAATTCTTTTGATAGTCACAGCTGCGGTGGCTTGGTCCGTGGAAGTGCCTCAGGTTGATACTGGCACTCAATACTTGATGATCGTTGCCGGAGTGGCGTTGTTCTTGAAGCCGATGAAGGATGTTCCTTGGGCGGCTTTGTTAGGTTTGATTGCAGGTGGCTTGTGCGCTGGATTTGTATTTTTATTCTATCCCTTGCCAGAAACGGTTTACGGCATTTCGTCTACTTGGATTTACCTACTAATCTTCTTTATTCCAGCGTTGTTTGTTTACATGGTCTTCAAGTTTATAGAAGATGTGTTGAGGCTTATCGGAATGGTTTTAACTTTTAAGCCCGTAACGCTCGTTCTAGGGTTAATCTGCATTGCTCAGGGAATTCTTCTGCTTCTTAACACAAGCTTATTCACAATATTATTTCCTTAATCCATACGAAAAGAAAGAAGTGAAGAAGTGCGCGCGCAA
>JACUTO010000159.1 GCA_014859755.1 Candidatus Bathyarchaeota archaeon | reverse complement strand
GCATCCTAGTATTTGATCGGCGTGCATAGAAAGATGGAAGATGGCTTTCATTTAGGAAAAAGACTTGATCCTGAACAGCTGCGGTTGCCTTCTGAAGAGATGGTACTCGGCTCTCCCTTCTATGTCTCACCGCGCGACCTTTTGACACATGTTATTGTGTTAGGCATGACTGGTTCTGGGAAAACTGTTTTGGGAAAAATCATAATTGAGGAAGCTGCGCTTCAGGGGATACCCTCGATTATGATTGATCCCAAGGGTGATCTGGCCTCGATGAAACTTGTTTTTCCTTCTCTAAGAAGTGAGGATTTCATTTCATGGGTTGAGGCGAGAAGAGGGGAAAACAAGGAACAGACGGCGTTGAGGTTATCTAGGCTTTATCAAAACAAGTTGACAGGTTTTGATATTCCAAAAGAGCGATTAGAGGAATTCGATCAGAAAACAAAGGTTGTTGTGCTGACACCTCGTTCAACAACGGGGATACCGCTTGCTATTTCTTCTCTTCCAAGCCCGCCACCTAACGTAAAGGCTCTGATGGAAGTTGAGCCCGAAACCGTTCTCGATCTTATTGACACTATAGTCAGGGCATTAATAATGCGGCTATTCCCGAGAGAGCCTCCGGAGAAACATAGGACAGAGGAGAAACTTCTTGACGAAATCATAAGGTATGCTTGGGAGAACGACATACCCCTTGAAGGAATAGATGGTCTTGCGACGCTTGTCGGATTAGTCGAGAATCCACCTATGAAAAAGATAGGCGTTATGGACGTGGACAGCTATATTCTACCAAGGGATAGGCATGAGTTAGCTATAAGTATAAATAATCTTCTCGTCGGAGTGGAAAAACTTTGGCACGTGGGGATACCTTTAGACATAGATTTTCTTTTGGAAGTTTATTCTAGGGATGGTAAGACTCCGATCATTATATTCAATCTAAGCGAAATCTCATCTTTGGAAGATAAAATCTTTATAGTTTCACGAATCGCCTATGCGGTTTATGAGTGGATGCGTAGAAAAGGCGGTTCAGGAGAACCCAGACTGTGTTTCTATGTCGATGAAATAGGGGGAGGCGGTGGAAAAACGGCGTTCTTTCCGATACATCCATATAATCCTCCTTCGAAGCCCCCGCTCATGTTGTTGATAAAGCAAGCAAGAGCATTCGGTGTAGGTTGTGTCTTTACAACGCAGAATCCCGGGGATATCGACTACAAAGGTTTGGGTAATTGCGGCACATGGATTATAGGTAAGCTTTCAACGTCAAGGGATAGAGAAAAGGTTCTTCAGGGTTTGGGCGATATTGAACTTCTTGGTGCAGCTGTTGATAGAAGAAAGCTGGAGAGACAGATCGCCTCATTAGAGACTGGGGAATTCGTCTGTAAGACAAAACGTGGAGACGTAGAGTTCTTTAAAGAAAGGTGGTTGATGAGTTATCACAAAACGATGACTTCGAAAGAGATCAGGGAAATAACGGATGAAGAAGACCGCAGAAGCGCAACTTCAACTATTTTATTGATGCCCACGAAAAGAGCTTTCCTAAAGCTCAATCATCCTGCTTCATTAGAAGAGACACGCAGACATTTCAGAGAAGGCATCGATATTCACGTAAGGAAAGCCGAATGTAACTATATGCCTCTTCTGTCTTTCAAAATCAAAACAGGCTTTAGAAAAAGACATCCGTTCTTGTCAAAAGAGGTCAAGGCTGATCTAGAATATGGTCCAATGTTGGTACCCTTATTCAAAGACAGAGTTGACTTGGACTATGTCGATGAAGTCTTGGGTTTAGAGAAAATAGTGAGAGACGACCTGTTGGAGGCGGTAGAAGACACCGCGATTAACATAGTGTCGAGGAGACTTCCTATTCAGACTGTTTTCGATGAAATCTCTACAGGATTGAGAGAGAAGATTAAGCGGGAAATGGCGGATAGCTTAGATGATCAAATAAGAACAGAGAAAGAAAAGAAGATAGGTGCTGAGAAATTAGATTTTAAGCCTAAATTGGATGAACTAGATTTTGAGATACAGACGATTAGAGATCAGATGACTGATTCTAAGGGAGAACTGTCGCGACTCAAGGAGGAGCTTTCGAATCTTCAGCGTGAGAAAGCTCGAAGAAAAAGGTGGGACGAACCCGTTGTAATGATTACAAAGAGCATTGCTTCCCGTCAACGCAGGATCAACAGGTCCAAAGCACGGATATCTAAACTTCAAAGGAAAATCGATAGTTTCAATTCTCAGAAGAAAAGAATCTTAGATTCTCATGATAGAAAAATAGAGCTACTCGAAGAACAGTTCAATAGCGTTAAGAAAGAGATTTTTGAAGAGATAGAGCCTAAGTTGATCTTTGAAGACACGATAGTGATATTTGTTCCAATTTGTAATGCGGATGTTGATGTAAAAGATCATGAGACGAGTAAAATCATTCATCTGGAGTGGAATGGGTATAACGGAGTTAGGGTTACATCTTTTTCCTGTCACGAGTGTGGAACTGATATTGATAGATTCTCACCTTTGAACCTATGTCTTGTTTGTTTAGAATTTCTTTGTGAGGAACATGCCCAGATTTGTGCTGAATGTGGTAAGATAACGTGTAGAGAACACTCTTGGCTGTGTGATTGTGGTCGCGTACATTGCGTATCTGAGGAACAAATGAAGTGCAAGGAATGCAAGTCTCTTCTCTGTTCAAAATGTAGGCATGCTTGCAAGATCTGTGGGGCTTCACTGTGTTCAAATCATGTTTACGTATGTGCGATGTGCAGCAAAAATGTCTGTAGGGAACATTCGTGGGTTTGCGGCTCATGCGGTAGGACCCTCTGCAGCAAGGAGAAGAGCTATGTCTGCTCCGTGGATCAACATTTGTTATGTGAAGATTGCATGTTAGTGTGTGACGACTGCGGTGAAAACGTCTGTGAGAAGCATTCAGTCAAGTGTGACAGCTGCGAGAAGACACTTTGCAAGAAAGAAAGTCACGTCACGACTTGTGCGATATGTGGAAGCCTGATGTGTAATTCGTGTCTAATCACATGTGAGGGATGTGGCAAACCGCTTTGTGCTAGACACTGCGTGAAATGTCCAAATTGTGGTAAATCAGTTTGCGAGTCTTGTCTTAAGATAGAGAAAAAGTTCCTTGGTTTGATCAAGAAGCAGAAGTGTGTGGTTTGCAGGTGAATACAACCATTGAAATCCGCTGTATACACTTATAGATGCGCGCACCCTAGTTTTCTGTGCAAGCGCGTGCAAAACGGAATATTAAGGAATATGTTGATTCAAATATTCAAAAGGAGGTGATATGGTGGCTGAAGAGAAGAAAGGGCGTGTAAAGGTCACTGTGGAAGTAGAGATAAACGAGGCCTTGATGGAGATAGTGAAAAATATGCCTCAAATGATGCAAATGTGGCGAACGATGCGGCGCGCGCGCGCAGAGAAGAAGAAACGGGAAGTTTAAGAAAGCACCTGCAAACTGGCTTTGTCGTAGTTTTTCGCTGCAATGACACATAACGCTCTATTAGATGAAATGCATTAAAGAATCATACCAAAAAGAAGAAAGGTGCGCGTTACCGCATGGGAATAAAGACTCTGACATAGGTTCTGGACTATTGATTACACACGTATCTTAATATGTGGTCAAGTGTATTGTATTAGATGAAATGCATTAAAGAATCATACCAAAAAGAAGAAAGGTGCGCGTTAC
>JACUTO010000158.1 GCA_014859755.1 Candidatus Bathyarchaeota archaeon | reverse complement strand
TGTCTGACTCTGCTGAAAAACTTAAAAAATTTGACGGATAGAATAAATAGGATGTATAGGATTAAGATTGGTCGTTTAAGACAACAGGATGGGACATGGTATTAATGAAAATTGATGTAATCGTCTTGACGAAGAACAGCGAAGAGAAGCTTGAAAGCTGCTTAAAATCAATCTACGAAAATATTCCTGTTGACCACATAATCGTAGTTGATGGTTATTCAACAGACGGCACTTTGGAAATACTTAACAGGTTTGATGAGAAATATCATAACATAGTTCTGATTCAGGATAAAGGGACAAGAGGTAGAGCGAGGCAGATAGGGATCAAGGAAGCTAAGACAGAGTGGTTCATGTTTGTTGATAGTGACGTAATATTATGTAATAGTTGGTTTAATAAGGCAAAACAGTTTATGAAAGACGATGTTGGTGCAATATGGGGAATAGAAATATGGTCAGTTATTCAGAATCCTACGGTATTGAAGGTTTTCTTGCAGATAACCAGAAAAATCTTTGAAACAAGAGGAGGAACCCACGATTTGCTTGTTCGTCGTGATGCGATCAGAGATATCCGTATTCCAGAGAATTTACATGTTTTTGAAGACGCTTATGTCAAGGATTGGATAATCAAGATGGGATATAAAGTGATTCCGCGCTATGATCCATATTGTATCCATTATAGGCCCCAAATTGTTTGGACCGTTGAAGGAAGCATTAACATAATTTGTGAAGCCATAAAATGCCGCTTTTTCAGGAAATTTCCCAAGCTACTTTTGCCATACAGCTTTTATGTTGCGTATTTTGTCTGTCGGAACTTGTCATCTAGATTGAGGAAGTGAGCTTAAGTTACCTTACAGTTTCGTAAGTGCTATCGAATGGTCGCTGTAACAAGTAGTATGATGCATAGTTTCTCCACCACACTAAATAGCTTTTCAATACACCCCATTGCTTTAGCCTTCTTACCGATTCGTAAACTGTGGTGTTTAAAAGTGCAATCCTTCCCACTTCTGAAAGCTTGAGTATGAGTTCTGTAATTTCCATTGTTGCAAGTTTTTCGTTAAATCCGCCAGTTTTAAAGAAAGAGTCTCTGTGGACTGCTAAGACATCGCCTCTGTTATAGAACCTTAAAAAGAGCTTGTGTTTTACACAATTTTTGACAAAAATGTCGTCCAACAAGTAAAACAATCTTTTGGAAGCAGAAAGAGAGCGAGACCTAAATCTGCGAGGCCGAACACGTGAAATCGCGGCAACAATCGCCTTATCTTTAAACGTTCTTCCCACTTCTTCAAGCAGATCCACTGGTGCGATCACGTCAGCATCAATAAACAGAAGAATATCCCCAGATGCCTTTGAGGCTCCAAAATTTCTTGCCTTGGAAACTCCTCGTTCTCTGAACCTGAAGACTTTGTCCGTAATTGGTCTGGCCAATTTAAGGGTTTTGTCGTGTCCAGAGTCCACTACGAGGATTTCACTCTCAATTCCCTTCGATGTCGCAACTGACTTGGCTCTAGCTAAGTGAACAAGCGTTTCTTTGATGTATTCTTCCTCTTGATACGTGGGAATGATCATGGAAATGTCCAAGTTTTAACCTCCTCCATCTTTGTTAATTAAATCTTACTAAAAGCCTTTTAGATGATAAAGGGCTTATAGAAAAAATGTATTGAAACAGTCGAGAAACATCCGCACTTAGAAGAGATGAGGGAAAAATGAGGATTTGCTTAATCGATCCTCCAGGGATAGTTAAGGGGCTGAACACAGGATTAGGATATCTAGCATCCTCGCTAATCCAAGAAGGCCACCAAGTAAGAGTTTTAGATCTCAACAACAATACCCGGAATATCAAGGAAAGATTAAACAAGATAAGGGATTCTGATATAATTGGCATCTCAGTTAAGTCTTCGACTGCTCAAATTGGTTGTCAGATTGCCGAAGCTGTTGGAAGGAAAGATCTCATTTGCGGCGGAGCTCACGTCACAATAGATGGCTATGCTTTTCTCAAGACGAACACAAATTTTAAGCTAGGTGTGATTGGTGAAGGCGAAGAAACACTAGTTGAACTGGTAGACGCGATAGAAAGCGACCTAGATTTGCGAGACATCAAAGGAATAATCTTTAGAGAAGGCGAAGAGATAGTAGTTAACCCGAGAAGGCGCTTTATTGGTGACTTAGATTCTCTGCCCAATCCAAACTACGAAGTTTTCGACTCTTTCAACGGTACAATTGTGCATTACCCTCTAGTTACAAGCAGAGGCTGTCCCCATAGGTGCATATACTGCTGTGTCAGTGAGGTTTCAGGGAGGAGATGGAGATCGCGAACCCCTGAGCGCATGATAGAAGAGCTGGAACTTGCGAAGTCAAAGTATAGGTCAAAAAGTTTCGAAATTGTGGATGACAATTTTACTCACGATCTAGGTAGAGCAAAAAAGTTCTGTCAGCTCTTGATTGAACGCAGACTAGACATGAACTGGGCTTGTTACAATGGGATTAGGGCTGATAGACTTGACGAAGAACTAGTCGCTCTAATGAAAGAGTCAGGCTGTAATACTGTCAGTATAGGAGTTGAGAGCTTGGACGATGACGTCTTCGATAAGATTGGAAAGGGGGAGACGCTGGAGGACATTCGGCGGGCGATCAACATACTTAAGAAATACAAAATAGAAGTCGAGGGCTCTTTCATGATTGGTCTACCGGGCGATAATCTAAAGAAAACGATTTCATCTATACAGCTCTGTAAGGAAATGCACCTCAATAAAACTATGTGGAATCTGTTTGTGCCATATCCTGGCACAAGGGCTTGGCATTGGGTTAATACGGAGGCGAAGATTATCCGAGACTGGACTGAAGGTTTTCATTTTGGGGCAGGAATAAAGCCCGTTTTTGAAACAAAAGACTTCACTGAAATAGAGAGAATCCGTGCTTACAAATTGGCAAACACAAAGTGCAAGGGCTATTTCGCACTTATTAACGCCGAAAAATCTCTTATCGCCAACGCATTTAACATCACCCGGTTGATCTTGAAGTATGACGCACGAAATGTTGCGTCCCATATTTTTCATGTCCTAAAAACGGCTGTAGAGGTCCGACACAGGATCAGAGAATACGAAAGGATACTCTGAACACGCGTATTTCTAAGCTCCTCTATTTCAGTTGATAAACTATATATAAGGTATGGTTTTAACGAAAAATATGGAAACATTGAGGTTATAACTGAAAAAGGTTCAAGGGCTAAAACAAGAGAAAGAGGCATAGCAGAGATAAAAACAGAGTGGTTCATGTTCGCAGACAGCGACGTGATACTTTGTAAGGACTGGTTTAAAAAAGCCGAAAAATACATCGATAGGGATGTGGGTGCAGTATGGGGATTAAACGTTGACGTGATTCCAAACGTCAAAAACAAGCTGTTTTTAAAGTCTCTTGCATTAGTCGCAAGAGAATGCTTCAATCTCCGCGGTGGTATGCACAACACATTAATCCAGCATGAACTCGTAAAGGATATTAAAATTCCGGAGCAGTTGCACGCTTATGAGGACGCATATATCGTAAACTGGACCAGAAAGAAAGGCTATAAGCCCATAGTAGGTGATGACGTTTACTGTCTGCATTTTAGACCAAGTGAAGACTCGAACTGAGGGAAAACATCTCGTTGGCTGCCCTAGAAATAAAATGCGGTTTGATTTATTCCCATACTTTCAGATGCGCTTTCTATTATCCGTTCTTTGTGTTTTATTGGTTTCTACAGATTCTAAACAAAAATTCCT
>JACUTO010000157.1 GCA_014859755.1 Candidatus Bathyarchaeota archaeon | reverse complement strand
GGATTCTTCTCCATACACATAATGCATACGCGTCTTTGTCTAGCAAACTCAAGAAGCTTCTCTATGCCTTCCCTAAACAACTCAGTTTTCATGTGAGCCTCGTATCCGCCTCGACGATATCCACCAAGTTCCTTGCCAAACCAAACGTATTCAATCCCATGCTCAGGCAACCACCTTTCCATCTCTTCCCTCTTGAAATGCTCAATTTTAGACGTGGGAAAACTACGGACGTCGACTAAAACCTCGATTTTGTGCTCTTTGAGCAAAGCCACAATTTGTTCGATAGACCTGTTACTGTGCCCTATAGTCCACAATACTGTCCCTCGCTCCCTCAAAGCAACAACCTCCCTTTCGCCAACCTTTTCTAAATTCCGTCAAATCCCTTTTCACCTTTTCCACTCTTCAGGGGGTAGGCGTTTTGTGCTGTTTCGGTACCGAAACATGTTAAGGCTATATATATCCCCCTCCCCCTACCCTAGAAAACTAGGGCTGGAAAAAGAGATAGAAAATAAACGACCGCACAACCAATAGCACAACCTTAATTAACTCGCCTCAAGAAAATCATAAAACAGAATCATCATGAGCAAGAGGAAAAAGAAAAAAGGCGAAAGAAGGGCACCTATGCCCGCCCAAAGCGCTGGACTGCTAAGATTCTTCGAAGAAGAAACTAGAGGCATAAAGGTGAAACCCGAACTAGCCGTAATCTTGGCAGTAGCGCTAATAGTAGCCTGCATTTTGGCACAAATGTTCTTCTAATCAACCTCAACTTTCGTGCAAAACTTCGATACGCTGAACCGAACTCAGGTTGATAAAAACTTCACTTCTATGTTCCCTACTCACCACCTGCGGCACAGGCTGAGCTATCGTTGACCGCAACGTCACAATCTCAGCGTCAGAGAGCCAAATACCCGGCGGTTCTAGTGTAACAGCGGCTAAAGTTCCTTCAAATCCATACGAAGGATCTAATATGGCCACCATTCTTCGACCTATGTTTCGCTCGAGAATATGAAACACCGTTGGAGGCGGACCGGCCTTAGACATAATCCTCTACAAAATGTTAGCCTAACTGAAGCATAAAAGCTTTTGTCCCTCCTTTTCGGGTTGCCTGATCAACGTTTTACAGCTGTTTTCAATCGTGCAACCTTCTTTTTCGCTACTTTTCTCATAAAAGTAATTGCGGCAACTTCTTTGTATCTTCCGAATCATGTAAATTCTGTCCTTCGATCTCTTGCACTAGCCGTCTGTAACCTCAAGATTTTTGAACTCTCTTCCAGAAGGATATAGGCGAGGAGTATCTGGTTGACCCATAGTTCACTGGATGAATACATTAGTAGAGCTGTGAAGCGTTATTCGTCGCTCTTTACGCTTCCCTCCCACGTTGCAATCGTCATCCTACTCGGCGCCTTATGTCTGCTCGGCGGAGTTCTAGCAATCCTACCCTTAAAACCCTCTTACAACGGGCTTATTCTAAGCGTAACGTTCGGTGGAATCTTCCTTTCCTTCACTTGGGCATCCGACATTGTAATTAGTCGCAGCTCTATGAAAGGGGACCCTGTTTTCAATTTGAGACGTTGCTCTGCCCTTTCCCTTTTCTCCTGCCTGATATGGTTTGGGGTTGTTTTTCTTGGCAGTTCAATGAGCGCCTTTCTTGGAAATCCAAATCTTTGGGTCAAATTTTTCTTTTTGGGTTTTTCTGGGGCACTGATGCTTCGGTTGTTAGTGTTTTCTACAACATCCTTTACTGACTTCGGAAGAATGTTTTTCTCCTCCGTCTTACAACCCGCCTTGTGCACCATTCCCATCTTTTTTATGGGCTCCGTAATCGGATATAGCCTAGACGCACAGCTTCCCATCTTTCTTCTAGTTTCAATCATCATAGCTGCGCTGACGGTGTTTCTTTTCACCTACTTCCTAGATCGCGTTGGTGAAAGAACCCTTGGAATAGCTTCTTCCTCCCTGTTTAAAGCATTCTTCGCCAATTGGACAGAGAGCCTGAACGCGCCCCTTGAAGCCTTCTTTGAGAAGCTCGGCAGCGAACAAAACGTAAGGGTTTCCCTGCTGACGTTCAGAGCCAACAAAAGAATAAAGGCGGCGATAATTGTTCCAGCCCTGCATCCGGGCCCTTTCAAAAATCTTGGAAGCAGCTTCCTCCCTTCTTTAATTCAAACCACGCTGGAAAGCAAACTTCAATGCGTAGTTTCTGTTCCCCACGGATTAGTTGGGCACGAGCTCGATCTTTCTTCCCAGCTTCAAAATCAACGAGTTGTGGAAGGCATACTTGGCTTTACGGACTCTACACTCAACTATTCTAAGGCTACTCCCTTTGTGCGAACCAGAAGAAACGAGGCGACGGCAAGCTGCCAAATATTTGGAAATTGTGCTCTTCTTACGTTGACTATCGCTCCAAAATCCATGGAAGACCTTCCCCAAGAGTTGGATTCGTTCATTGTCAAGGAGGCTGAAAAACTAGGGCTTTCCGCCCTTGTCATCGACGCTCACAACAGTATCGAGGGTCCCTTCAACGTCAACGAGGCCGTTGTCTCCCTCAGAAAGGCTTCTGTAGCTAGTCTCAGAAAAGCGCTGAGTTATGAACGTTCATCCTTCGAGGTAGGAGCGGCAACGGTTGTTCCTAAGGAGTTCACCGTGGAAGAGGGTATGGGGCCTGGGGGGATAAGCGTGATTGTGACAAGGGTCGGCGACCAGAAAGCAGCTTATGTAACCATCGACGGAAACAACATGATGTCCGGACTGAGGGAAAGGATTCTCTCAGAGCTTAGAGAAATCGGGTTCGTTGACGGAGAAGTTCTCACCACCGACACCCATACGGTGTGCGGTGTCGTGCGAACAGCCCGTGGCTACCACCCCCTAGGCGAGGTTATAGATCAATCAAAACTGATTAGTTACATTAGGCAAGCTGCTGTAAACGCGTTGGACAATCTGGGACCTGCAGAAGCCTCGTGGCGCACAGAAATAATACCTAACGTCAACGTCATTGGGGAGAAACGGATAGAGGAGCTGTGCCTCGTAGCTGATAGAACAGCGAAACAAGCCAAGAGACTTGCCGTATCCCTGTTCTCAGCGGCTAGTGTTCTTTTAATTCTCCTTTTCATGTTTCTTTGGCGATAAGTTGATCCTAATTTAGGCAATACCACACTTATTGAGTAAGCGTTGCCATCGTTCATCTGTTATGCGTTGGATTTCGTCGATTACTTTTTCGAATTTCGGGGTGAACAAGTGTCTGAAGCGTCCTTGTAGTTGCAAATATTCTCTTACCTGCTTCTTTCTTTCAGGTCTCAAAGCCATCACTTTGCTTGGCGCGGATAGTTGATATTCACCGTTTATTGCTTCCCACAACGGAAAGATACAGGTTTCCACGGCTAGACGTGAAATCTCAATTGATTTGCTTATGTCACTTCGCCACCCTCTTGGGCAAGGCGCAAGTACGTGCAAAAACGCTGGACCGTTTACTTCAATTCCTTTTCTGGCTTTTGTTATTAAGTCTCTCCAATAGTATGGCGACGCCGTTGCAGCATAAGGTATTTCATGAGCGACCATGATGTCCGCTATTGGCTTTTTGTATTCTAGTTTTCCAGGTATGACTGTGCCGGCTGGCGAAGTGGTTGTTGAGGCTCCGTGGGGTGTTCCTCCGCTTCTCTGTATGCCTGTGTTCATGTAGGCTTCATTATCGTATAATACGTAGAGGAAGTCGTGTCCCCTTTCAACTGCTCCTGAAAGGGCTTGAATGCCGATGTCGTATGTGCCACCGTCACCGGCGAAAGCAATGACATCAACATGTTCCTGTGGTATTCG
>JACUTO010000007.1 GCA_014859755.1 Candidatus Bathyarchaeota archaeon | reverse complement strand
CCAAATGCAGGCTGATGCGCAATTCTGGTGAGAGCACTTTATTAATGGCAACAGGCTCTAACAAAATTAGGCGCCGGGGTGACAGAGCGGTAATGTGCCGGCCTCGAGATGTATGATATGGGGTCCAGAAGACAGCCGGTGGCGCTTTGCGCCTCAAGGGTTCAAATCCCTTCCCCGGCGCCAAACTATACGAACTGAGTTTAAATTCTTAGTGGCGCGTACAAGGAGACATAATCTAACGGAATAATAAACAGTTATGAAACGTGAACATAAAATGATAAAATATGTAGATTGCGGAAAAGACATCTTGAGAGATTACGACTTGTACTGAGACATGCATAGAGCTTCTCTTCTGTGAAGAAGAACGCGAAATCACCGGACTCTTTCATGTGCCCCGACTTCTGGGAATCAGTAATGGAACTAGAAGAATGGAAGCCGAAAACGGGCCGGTCATCTAGCATGGTAGGACATCTACTTGACATGTAGAGGGTTCGTCGGTTAAGTCCGCCCGGCCCACTTATTAAAGGTTGATTTTTCAAAAATGGCTTTCATGTTGATGCCCATGTATATACCTTTTGTGGGTTATTCATTAATTTGGTGTTTTTCATCTATCAGTTCTAAAATTCTATTCCACTGCTCTTTTGTCAACGGGAAGTTTGTGCCTTGAGATTGTTTTAGAATTTCCATAGCTGAGAGTATAGGATCTCTGCTACAATTATCTTCAAGAAGAGGTCTATCGATGATTACTTTCAGGTATTTTATTATAACGCTATTTTTCTCTAGGAATTTATAGACATCTGCTTTGTTTGTCCAGTATTTCTCTTGTTCAGGGTTGAGCGGTCTTTTCCTTGGATTTGCCACAATTTCGCCTATGGCGTAGACTCCCGCCTTATTTCCAGAAGCCCATATAGCTACCTTATCTCCCTCGCGAATGTATCTGGCATGCTGGCTTGTTAACCATTGTTCGGTTTTTTTGTTTTCTTTTATCCAATCAAACCATCCATATATTGCAGGATTGAATTGAAATACCCAATACTTCGGTTGGCGGCGCGGACGTAGGAATGTCCCACAGTGTGGACAAAAGCGATCTAATTCGTATTGCTTATACGAAACCACCTTTCCGCATTTCCGGCATTCAAACTCTGCATCTAACATTTGTCCCGTATGCCTCCTTGTACTGAATACTAAAAGTTTTTGCCTCTCCTACAGTAGTTAAAAAGCTTCGCTAGGATTTTGGCGTATGAATTAACATGGGCTTAAACGAGTATCTCGCAAGCGTTCTCATAGGACCGTCCTTATCGAGCATGGCGTGCCCTCAACCATTAACAGCACCGTCCCAACAATGTACCGAAGTTCATCCTGGAACCGTTCCACGCCTGCTGACACAACAGATTCCAAACATCATTCAGCCTCTGATCCAGCAAATAAACCTAATCAAGTTGCTTCAACCGCAGACGATATCATACTAGCGTCAGATTTTAGAACCCGGTGACCCGGGAAGAAATTTGAACTCCCACTTATCTAGTTGCGATTTCAAGCATGCCAGAAGTTTCTGATTGAAAGAGGTCTCCCTCCACATTGTTTATAAAATTCACCGAGAATTTAAACCGAGATGTAAACCTAACCCCCGGCGCCAAAAGCTACGAACTATGTTTAAATTCCTTTGTTTTGATGTACTGATGGGAAATGGACTAGATTAAAGGAATGCGGAATACCTAGTTTAATATCTTTGAGGATCAGATCGATCGGGTTTCCACTACTGTCTCATTTGCGTGCACGCAATCGATTTATTATTTCTTTTCTAACACCCTCTTCTGGAGCCTCGTACCCCCAAGTCTTATAATCGCCGTTAAAGAAAATGGCTCGTGAAATCTCGTATTCTTTTAGAAAATGTATGTCACTTGCATCATGTTCCTCGTAGATAACTTGATTCTTGAATTCGGCACAAACCTTCCGGACATTGTTTCTTTCTATTATAGAGGTTAGACACATTGGATGCCAGATAAGTTCAACGATCAGTTTGTCAGCTGATGTCTTAGGTTTGTATCTGGGTCTGTGTAATTTTGGTACTTCTACGTCTCCAAAATTCTTCCAAAATAGCCCCTTTCTACCAAAACGGTCAACTTGTTTGTAACCTAATCTGTCAAAGAAACGTTTGTTCATGAACCAGAAATCATGGTCATAGGCTGGTATGGCTACGCCTTTGCCACACTTTTTGGCTTCCTCTTCAATCGCCTTCATCAGTGCTCTGCCATAGCCGCTTCCCCTTTCCTGAGTACACACTGCTCTATAATTTCGAGTGAGGCAAGGGACCACCAGAGAGCCCTGGCCAGAAACCTCCCATACATCCAGTTCTATAGGGATGCAATGGGCAAATCCTTGTGGCGCATTTTCGTCAATCACCACTTTTATCTTCATGCCTTTCTGCATTCTATCTTTAATCCATTCCTTTCTCGTTTTAGCCGCTTCTATCCGTTTTTCATTGCGATCATCTACATGCGTACAAAGCGCAACATAATTTAGATAATCCTCTTTACTCAAATCTTGTACCTTCAAGGTATCCCCCGAAGTAAGGTATCTACTATTACTTGAGGCGCTCTTTCGATTTTATTTTTTGCCTCATAACATGATCCAGAGAGGGGTCGAATCCCGTTTGATCTTAAGTCTACAAAAACCGGGGATTTAAACCAAGATTTGGGCCTATTCCCCGGCGCCATTTGATACGCGGGCTAGTCTTTAGATGTTTCTTGGTTTGGCTATTATTTCTCTGATTTCAAGGTTGAAAAAGCGGGATGCTGTTGCTGGCTTTATAACCAAGGCGGTGTCTGCTCCTCTGCCAGTTCCTCCTATGGCGATGGCCTCCCTGTCCACTGGGATGAGGCCGGCGTCAGCGGCCATGATAGTGATCTCGACGCAGACTTTGGTTCCCTCGCCGAATAACCTAAGGGTGTGAGCTATGAGTTCGAGGGGCATGATGGTTGCAAACTTCTTTCGGACGGCCCTCTCCACGCCGCTGAGGGCATGGGTTGCCGTCAAAATCTTTGCTCCATTCTCCAGAATCTTCCTACGATTCTCTTCTTTCAGTTCCCACACTCCGGGCTCTTGAAAGCCTACATGATGGGAGACCACCACCACGTTGAAGCCCCTAAAAACTTTAGAAGCCTTCACTCCGGTTTCGCCGGTGGTGGAGGCGACCACAATATTCCTTACCCCTTCAGCTTGTGCATAATTCTTTACTAATTCAAGCACAGATTCTGTATTCTGTTTTCCAGGAGTCTCAAAATAGACGGTTTTTCGTTCACCGGGCTTCATTTCAAGACCTCGGTTCATAGAGGAGTTTTTCTCAAGGGCTTCCTCTTAAGTTTGGTGCCGCAGACTTCGCAAGACTTGAACTTGTAATCTGAAGGGTATTTCCGGTAGCATGCGGGGCAATATAGGATCCAGTTAAAGCGAAACCTTATCCCATAAGTCACAAGCGAAGTGAAGTTTACGCCAATTTGGTTAGCTACATTTTGGATGGAGTAGTCGTCTGTAACAATAAATGGATGGAAACCCGCCCTCTTCAACTCTAAAGCTAGAGCCAAGACCTGTAGATCCGCCTCGGAAAGGTAACGCACGTCTCCAACCTTTCTAGAGGCTTCGTTAACCTCTTGGAGAAAGGAATTTCTCGGTGTCCTAACCCTTAACCTTCTGTTCTCCACCGCGGCGTTGAATCGTGTCCAAGGCATGGAATTTGAAGCAAGCTCCTTCCTAACTGCGGGAACAGAATATTGTGTCTCACTGATTGAAAAGGGGTCGAAGCCGGCGATGAAAGCGGATGTGTCCAGAACGATGGCCCTCTTTGTCAGAGACTTTCACCTCTGGAGAAGAGAAGTCTACCCTTCAGGCGACGATAAAAGTTGTCTCCGAATCGAACAAAGGCAGATTCATATTCAGATTTTGTGATCGTTATACGTGGATGTCTAGGCTTAATTCTAGTTTTATACTGACCGTCTATTACAACAACAGCCCTTTTCGGTTTAAGGAGCTCGATGCTTATGGTAGATTTTGCAGGAAAAACTATGGGGTGAAACACGCTAAGCGGACAGATCGGTGTTAAAACGAAGGCGTCAACTTCGGGATCGAGAACTGGTCCCCCAGCAGACAGGGAATATCCTGTTGATCCAACTTGGGAAGCGACAACCATGCCGTCAGCTCGACAGTCAGTCACCGCCGCACCGTTCTTCCATATTCTTGTGTACAAAAGCTTGGCCGGAGCATGGGAAGTGATGAAAACTTCATTTAAAGCGTCGGGCAGCCTTGTATCTCCTATGAACGCCGCCAGCTTCATGCATCGTTCGAGGGTGAATCTTCCTTCTAGGCATTGTTCAACAGCGTCTAATCCTTCCTTCGGCGTCACTTCTGCCAGAAAGCCACGCACCCCCATGTTGATGGCGAGAACGGGGGGTTCAGGTTTAGGAATCAAGAGGCATGTTCTTAAAATGGTGCCGTCTCCTCCTACAGTGATAATCAAATCAGTCTTCATTTTTTCGAGGGGTAAAGCAGCCTCAATTTTTTTGACGCGCTCCGCCAACTTTGGCTCAAGGAACACGGAGAGCCCCTTCTCTTCTAAGCGAGCTATCAGTTTCGTTACAAATGTCAATGCCTCTTTACGATCAACACGTGCGACTACGCCCACAACGTTAAACAGTTCTATTCCTCCAACAGCAACAATAACATTTACTGCTTAAGCCCGATATAAGAGAAATGTAGAAACTGGATATTTTACATTAACTAGGTGTTCTAGGGGTGTTAGATATATTTGGGCGATAACTTATTAACCATGAATTGCGTGAAAGTCTGCTGTTAGGAGAGCGCGGTAGAATGAGCAAACCCATGGAGTTGGGAGCCTTAAGGGTTGGAAGTTACATAATTATCGACGGTGAACCCTGCCGCATCATGAGCTACACCAAATCAAAGCCGGGGAAACACGGCTCTGCAAAGGCTCGAATTGTTGCCTTAGGCGTTTTTGACGAGGCGAAAAGAACCCTTGTGAAGCCGGTGGGTGCGCAGGTTGAAGTGCCTATTATCGAGAAAAAAGCTGGTCAAGTCATCGCGGTGTTGCCAGCGGCTGTTCAGGTGATGGATCTGGAAACATACGAAATACTTGAGGCGCCCTTACCCGAAGAGGAGATAAGATCTAAACTCGCTTCCGGCATCGAGGTTGAGTACTGGCGCATTTTGGGCAGAACAAGAATCATGCGAACGAAAGGTTAGCCTTCTTTTGATCGAAATTTCCAGTTTCTACAACTACCTTTTAAAACGTTAATCCACATTCTTGAATCGCTAAAGTGGTCTGTAATTACGGGGTGAAGGATTGAAACACGTTGAACAGATGCGGCTGGGACGGGGATTAACCGTAGGCGAACTGGTCTCTGAGATGAGAGAATGCGGCGTGCTTGGCGCTGGAAAAATTGGTAGAGCAGCCGAATTGGCGGCTGAAATGTTTGGTGACAAGGACTACACGGTGTTCCTAACTATAGCCGGACCGATGGTTCCGGGGGGAATGAGGCGAATTGTCAGCGATTTAATTGATCAAGAATACGTGAAAGTGGTTGTTACCACCGGGGCTAACATGGTGCACGATATGGTGGAAGCCCTTGGCTACAAACATTTGGTAGGCACTTTCCTTGCTGAAGACAGGAAGCTTAGGGCTAAGGACATTGGGAGAATAGGCGACATTTACATCGAGCAAAAGGCGTTCAGGAGCCTAGAAAAATGGATGTACAAAATACTAGAAAATATACCGGAAGAGAAAAGGGAACGCATATCCACAGCAGAGCTTCTGTTTGAGGTAGGTAAACAAATTCAAGACCCAGAATCCATACTCGCTACAGCAGCAAAGAAAGGAGTTCCCATCATAAGTCCAGGCTTCATAGATTCCATAGCTGGCTTCCACCTCTGGGTGTTTGGGCAAGACAAAAAGATGGGAATAGACCCGCTCCTCGACGTGAGCAAGCTGATGGACAAGGTTTATGAGGCCAAGAAAGTAGGCATCATCATCTTGGGGGGAGGGTGGCCTAAGCACTTCGCTCTATTCGCCAACACGTTTCGAGAGGGTGTCGACTGTGCAATTCAAATTACCATGGATAGGCCAGAGCCTGGAGGCTTGAGCGGAGCTACCTTGGAAGAGGCGATCAGTTGGGGAAAGGTAAAGCCTGAGGGAAAAGCGGTGACCGTTATCTGTGACGTGACTATAGCTTTTCCTTTGATAGTTGCCGCGGCGTTGGAGAGTCTCGGAAAGATTCATTAAGATGTTGAAGGGCAGTTTTAGTGAAGCCGATGATGCAAGAAGAGCCGTCGGATTTATGAAGACCCTTTATGAGGGCTGAGGCTTCGCTAGTTATTCAACCTTAATTTCGTAGCCTCTTTTTCTCGGGAAACGTATCTCTAGGATGCCATGTTTGAAGGAGATTTTCATTCGTTTGGTGTCAACGGGTACTGGTATGCGGGGTTGGCAACGAAGGGATGAAAACTCTCCCTCTCGATGGGTGATGCCGAAGTCGTCAAATCGCATCTTTCTTTTCATTTTCGCCGTGATCTCGATGAGGTCTTCGCTTAATGCTTCAACCTTTACAGATTCGTGTTCGGTGTTGGGAAGATCAGCGGTGATTACAACTTCTTCGGGGGTGACGAAAACGTTGCAGAGAGGTTCGAGGCAGCAGGATTCCGTGTTCCAGCTGGGGTGTTCAGCGAAGGTGGACTCCATTAATTCGTCTGCTAGGGCCTCGAACTCTTCCATGTATTCGCTCATTAGGTCAAAAATTGAACGTTTTCTCCGTCTCTCATGCATCAAGGCTCCCTCCTAAACGTACAGCGGAAGGTCGTACTCCTGCGACTTTTTCATTCGGCTCATCTCCTGCTGAGTTCGCTTCATTATGTCCCTTGCCTTCAATCGAATTTCCTCTCCCTTCTCAAGGAGTTTGGAAATATCTATCTTAATTTCGGTGATTTTTGAGAGTTCCTTTAGCACCATGGCTGCTGCCTCCGGATCGGGATAGTTATAGAAAGATTGAGCTAAGAGACCTATGGCTGGAATTTTCTTCTCGGCGCAGTATCGCATGGTAAGGGCTTGGGGACCAACCATGTAGCCTTCCTTCAGTATGCTTAGTCCCTTTTTGCTTAGCATGTCAAGAAGCTCCTTGGTGGAAGCGGCACCATAAACCTTAGGTTCCGCAATGACCTGCCTATTTTCTATGGGGATCCCACCCATCGACACCATCATTCTCACTTTTTTTGTTTGTCCCCAATCGACAAGTGTCCGCATGAGGGTGTGAAGGGCTGACGCAGGAATCGCCAGCTCAGAGATAACTGCGATAAAGCTTTTGTTTCCGTAGATTCGGAGAGGGGCGTGTGGGAGTCCTTCGTGTAAGACGACAACTGGAGGAAGAAGGTCTGAGTCCATGTAGGCTATCTCTTCTGAATCAAGTTCAGATATTAAGTAGGAAGTTGCTATGAGGCCCACGAGGCCTACGTCAGGAAGCCCATAAAGCATCGTAGCCCCAGAAGGTATAGGCTTCTTCTCCACAATTTTAACTAATTCCGACAAAGAATATTCCTCTAATTAAAATTCGTTAACCAAGAAAAAAGAGTTATGGTAACAAACTAAATATCTATTAAAGGGCGAATCTAGTTTTAGGTTGGAGAAAAATTATGGCTCTGGAACGCCTCGGCTCTTCACTATACGAAGCGCTAAGGAAGGTTTTCAAAGCTCCAGTTATGGATGAGAAAACCGTTAAGGAACTGGCTCGCGACATCCAGAGAGCACTGCTCCAAGCGGATGTCAACGTAAAGCTGGTCCTCGAAATCTCAAAGAGAATAGAGGATAGAGCGTTAAAAGAGAAGGTTCCACCGGGAATTTCCAGAAGAGAACACGTAACAAAAGTGGTTTACGAAGAATTAACACGTTTCCTAGGCGAAAAGCCAGCTCCATTAAAAACAGAACCTGGAAAAAGAAAAGTCCTTATGCTCGTGGGAATCCAAGGCTCAGGCAAAACTACCGCCGCCGCAAAATTAGCAAAATACTTCCAAAAAAGAGGGTTAAAAACAGCCCTAGTTTGCACAGACACCTACAGACCTGGAGCCTACGCTCAACTGCAACAACTGGCAAAGCGAGCAAACGTTCCCGTATACGGAGATCCTAAAGAAAAGAAATATGCAAAAATCGCCTTGAACGGATTGAAACAATTTAGCGATCATGACGTTGTCATCATCGACACCGCGGGTCGACATAAAGAAGAGAAGAGTTTAATCGAAGAAATGAAGAAGCTGGAAAAAGCCATAAAACCCAACGAAGTGATTTTAGTCATCGATGGAACCATTGGCCAACAAGCCGCTCTGCAAGCCAAAGCGTTTCACGAAGCCACGCCCATAGGATCCATTTTGGTGGCAAAACTCGACGGCTCTGCAAGGGGAGGAGGCGCCCTCTCAGCAGTCGCAACCATCGGAGCACCTATAAGATTCATCAGCTTGGGCGAAAAAATCGGTGACATAGAACCCTTCGTTCCATCCAGATTTGTTGGCAGACTGCTAGGCATGGGAGACCTCCAAAGCCTCATTGAGAAAGTGCGCGAGGCAGAAGTGAAAGTGCCTGAAAGAAAAATGCGCGCCTTTCTGAGTGGAAGATTTACCCTTACGGACATGTACGAACAGTTTGAATCCATGAAAAGCATGGGACCGCTAAGGCATGTCCTAAAAATGATTCCGGGAATGACCTATAACATACCTGAAGAAATGATGGAGACGGCTGAGGACGCCCTTAAAAAATGGCGAGTAATCATCCAGTCCATGACACCGGAAGAAAGAGAGAAACCCAAGATTCTCTCAGCATCCAGAATTCGGAGGGTAGCCCGCGGATCAGGCACCAAAGAAAAGGAAGTGAAGGAGTTACTGGAACGATACAACATGTTGAGAAAGATGATGAAGACCTTGAGGAGGAAAAGACTTCCCTTTTTTGGAAAAAAGGGACTTCCATTAACCTAAGTAAAGAATCGAAACCTCAACACCACAGAATGCACGGTGAGGAAAGAGGAAATCTTCCATGGAGATGCTTAAAAAGGCACAAAAAATGCTTGAAAAACACCCCCTTTGCAACCACTGCTTAGGGAGGCAATTTGCCCTTCTAGGCTACGGACTGGGCAATCAGAAGCGAGGTGAAGCCCTTAAACTTCTCCTAACCATGAGGGGTCATCAGCTAGCGTTATCCGGAAAGAAAGCCGGGTTCTCACTCCTCAAAACCGTGGCAACAAATGGGTCCTTCGACATGGCCGCTGAGATATTGAAGAGAATGAGGAAGAGGGTGGGGAAAGAGTGGGAATGTTACCTCTGTCAGGGACGATTTAAACACCTAGAAGAGCTAGTAGACAGCGCGTTGGAAAAACTGAAGGCTTACGAATATACCACGTTCCTCGTTGGCGTAGAATTGCCAACCGACATGGAGGAAAGGGAAGACGAGTTTAAGGCTGAGTTTGAGGTGAGACACGGAGAAAGCATGCGGAACGAGTTTAGTCGGGATATCGGAAAAACAATCTCCGAAATCACAAAGAAGGCGGCTGAATACAAAAAACCGGATGTCGTGGTTCTCCTCAACCCCTTCACTGGACAAGTTGCGCTTCAAGCGAACCCACTCTACGTTGAAGGAAGATACAGGAAACTGATTCGCGGGATACCCCAGTCAAAATGGGTTTGCAGAAAATGTAGGGGAAAGGGATGCCCAAGATGCAACTGGACTGGAAAGATGTATCCAGAATCCGTTGAAGAAATCATTGCAGGACCCACGTTAGAAAAAACTGAGGGAGAGGACATTTCATTCCACGCGGCTGGACGAGAAGACGTAGATGCTCGCATGCTGGGACCGGGAAGACCCTTCATTGTGGAAATTAAAAAGCCCAAGAGGCGATACATAGATTTACAGGATCTCGCGCACACCATCAATAAACAAGCGCAGGGTAAAGTCGAGGTTCTGAATCTTCGTTTCGCCAGCAAAGACGATGTTAGAAAATTGAAGAAGGCAGAGGCATCCGATAAAGTTTACAAAGCGACCGTTGAGTTTGACAGAAATGTTTCGGATGAAGAGTTAGAGACTGTGGAGAAAACCTTCACAAACGCTGTTGTTCATCAACAAACACCCCTACGCGTTTTACATAGAAGAGCGGATCTGGTTCGGGAAAAGTACATATATGAGGCGAAAATAAAGAGGTTGACGCCGAACCGTGTGGAAATGAGAATACGTTGTCAAGGGGGACTTTATATCAAAGAGTTAATAACTGGAGATGAAGGTCGAACAGATCCCTGTGTAGCCAAGATTGTTAACGCTGAGGCTATGCCTCTCGAGTTAGACGTTTTAAATGTCGTTATGAGGGGATCTTGAAAATGGGAAGGAAGGCGAAAGGATATCGCAGAAAAACCCGTTCCCTTTTAAGGAGAAACCCTCGAGAACGGGGAAAAACCGGGCTCAGCAAAATACTTTATGAGTATAAACCCGGAGAGAAAGTTGTGGTTAAGATCGAGCCCAGCGTTCATAAAGGCATGCCTCATCGGAGGTATCATGGAAGAATCGGCGTTATAGTTAATAAGCGAGGCAGAAGTTATGTAGTGAATGTCACTCAGGGAAAGGCTGTTAAAGAGATAATTGTTCGCCCGGAGCATATAATACCCCATGCAGAGGGATAAAAGTGTCAAGAAAAGCCTTAAAGAAACGGCCCATCACGATTCCGCAGGTAAAAGAAACCCTGGAAGCCATAGGCGAAGAACGATTAGATCAATTCCAGAGAAGGACACTGGATTACGCGGCAAAATTCTCTAAAGTTGACCCTGGCATGGCAGAAACCCTCGTGAACAAACTCGCGGAGCAGTTTGAATTGGAAGAAGAAGAGGCTGTTCAAATCATAAACTGCATGCCGGAAAGCATCCAAGAAATTAGAGTTTTTTTAACCAGTGGACGCAGAATAATGGAAACCTCCAAGCTGGAAAGAATACTGGCTTTCTTAGATGAGTATAGAAAAAGGGAATAAGAGCTTCTTCTAAACATATTTACTATCAGCTCGGATGGGGAAAGAATGGAAAAAAGCGAGAAAAGATACGAAGAATACGCTTACATTCTCGATTATCTTCCCCATGGAAGGCCTGGATCCCGGCCAGGATACCGAGCAGGCGCACTTGTTCAAGTTGTGGGAGAAGAATATTTCACCCTTCTCGAAGCAATCGCGAAGGAAGGTGTCGTCCTCAAAACTTATGACAGAGTTTACGTTGGGAAAGATGCCCGCGAAAAAATAACCTATATCATCGGGCGTATAGGTTACGACGAATTAACATCCAACGCCAAGATGGAACTCCCCGCGGTGGTGGAGAAAATGGTGGTTAACCGGGAGAACTGGTTCGTAATTTTCTTTAACACAGCCCAGGCGATAACGCCTAGAATGCATGCGTTGGAATTGATTCCGGGAATTGGAAAAAAATACATGTGGCAGATTCTTGATGAAAGAGAGAAAAGGCCTTTCCAAAGCTTCGACGATTTGCAGCAACGCGCTAACATGCCTAACCCCGCCAAGCTCATCGCGAAAAGGATTCTGGAGGAATTAGCTGGCGAAAGCAAATACAGACTGTTTACAAGAGTACCCTAGTGGTAGAAATATGAGTTTTCTTCAAAGGGCGAGGCGCCTCCTTCGTCTTTACAGGTTTCTGCCTAAAAAACGCTTGGGACAAAATTTTGTGGTGAACGCTGATCTGTTGGAGAGAATGATATCGTATGCGTCTGTAACCGACGATGACGTTGTTTTGGAGGTAGGAGCCGGGCTTGGTTTTTTAACGCAACTTCTTTCTCGTGAATGTAAGAGGGTTATTGCGGTTGAGGTTGATCCTAAACTGATAGGGATACTGAGAGAGCAACTTCACGAATTGCAGAACGTGGACTTAATAGAGGGAGATGTACTCAAGGTTTCTGTCCCTCCCTTTAACAAGTTTGTTTCCACCCCTCCCTACTCAATTTCATCTCCACTTCTGTTCTGGCTTCTAGAAAGGAAATTTGACTGCGCAGTTTTAACTTTCCAGAAGGAATTTGCTAAGAGGCTAGTTGCTTCCGTGGGCAGCAAAGATTATGGAAGGCTAACCGTCACCACCTATTACCGAGCTGAAGCGGAGCTTTTGGACTACGCGCCCAAAGAAATGTTTTACCCCCAGCCGGACGTGGATTCCATGGTCGTGCGTTTGAGACCGAGGGAATCTCCCTTCCAGATAGAAGATGAAGAAACCTTTCTAGAACTCGTGCGAACACTCTTCACTCAACGAAACAAGAAGGTGAGAAACGCCATCATTCCCTTCTTGCGCAAGCGAGGGATAAAGGGAGGAAACGCAGTAGAACTAGCTGACTCCTTAGTTTTTCATGCGAAAAGGGTGCGGGAATTGGCGCCTGAAGACTTTGGTGTCCTGTCCAATGAAATCGTTCGGAGGCTCTAACCCCCCATAAGCTCAAAGTTCTGTCCATGGTTCAATCTTTTCGAAGGATGGATTATGAAACTCGCAGGTGATTTGGTCATTCGAGAGGCTACAAATAAAGATATTGAAGGCATCATCGAAGTGTTGAAGACCATTTATCTGCAGGATGTAGCTTGGGCTGAAAGAGCGATAAAGAAACTTTTGGCAACAGAAAATTATGTGATCCTTGTGGCTGAGTTAGATGATCAGGTAGTGGGTTTCATTGACTACTATATTCTGCCCTCAATCTGGGAAAAACGGAACGAGGCAACTATCAACAACTTTTTCATCCACAAAGATTATCAAGGCAAGGGTGTGGGTTCTAGACTGTTGGAAGAAGTAATCAAGCGAACCGATGAGATAGGAATCGTAGAACTTCACGTAGGAACCGAAAAGAAAAACGAAAGAGCGATACGTTTATACAAGAAGCACGGCTTTCTCACGGAATATTTGTTGTTAGAACGGGTGAGAACCCCCTTCCAAAAGAAGTATAAATGTAGAGGTATAGTATTGCCAAGGTAAGGTGAATGAATGGATGTGTATTCTCGGCAAAGACAAGCTGATGGAACTTATCGAAAAATATAAGATAATTTATCCCTTCGACTACAATCTCCTAGACGGCGACAGTTACATCCTAACCGTGAACGAAGAAACCACGTTACATTATCTTGAACATAAAAACCTCATTTCCTATGAAGTTGTGTTCACGCCGCCGAACTATGTGGCTCATCTCACAGCGAAGAGCAAGTATGGAAGAAGAGGATTATCCTTCCTTAACGCTGCAAAGGTTCACAGCGGCTTCATTGGAAGACTAGCCTTGGAACTCGTAAACCTAAGCAACGACAGGCAGCCAATAACGATTAAGAGAGGAGACCCCTTCATGCACATCGAGTTCGTAACCAGAGAAGGCGGGCCATCCCCTTACATGGGACAATATCAATTCCAGTACGTAACCGAAGACGAGAAAAAAATGTATCTTCCAATTCTGAAGAAGGTTTTTCCAAACTTTGATGAACTAGCCAAAATATGGTTCAAAAATGAAACACCATAGAAATTACGAGAACTTTTGTTTTGATGATTCGGATTTCAAATCAATTCTTTCCGTAAGGAATGGTTTATTAACAAAGGCTTAAATATCATGGTTGGAGGCCATTGAGGGATAAATCATGAGGGCACGCAACTATCGAAAGGCAAAGGGCCAGTCCTACACAAGAAAGAAGTATATGCGAGGCTCTCCCCCGCCAAAAATAACAAAATTCACCATGGGCGACCCCACGGGTAGTTTTGAATATCAAGCTCTTTTGGTCGCCCGGAAGGAAGCCCAAATTCGACACAACGCCTTGGAAGCAGCACGCATAGCAACAAATAGATTTCTTTCACTAAAATTGGGAAGCAGTTACCTTTTACGAATTTTACCCTATCCCCATGTCGTGTTGCGTGAAAACAAAATGATTTTTGGAGCGCACGCAGATCGACTTCAAGACGGAATGAGAGGGGCCTTCGGGAAACCCATAGGACTCGCGGCACGAGTGAAATCGGACCAGGCAGTTATAATGGTTAACGTGAATGAGGATGGCCTCGAAGTCGCAAAGGAGGCCTTAAAGCGGGGAGGAGCCAAACTACCCATACCCTGCCGAATAATTATTGAGAAAATCGGAGACTAACTGAGGTGAACCAAGATGCAGGGTTCAAGTAAAACGACGAAGCAGTCCAAGAAAAAGAAACTCATCACATGGTTTGAAGATTTGAGAAAAGAAGACATTCCACTCGTTGGAGGCAAAAACGCAAACCTAGGAGAAATGCTTCAAGCTGGAATACCTGTCCCACCGGGCTTCGCTGTCACCGCCTATGCCTATAACAAATTCATCACAAAAACCGGCCTCGCCGAAAAAATATACAAAACCATCGAGGAAACCGTTACCGACGTGAGCAACCCAAAACAGTTCGAGAAAGCTTCAAAAGAAATTCGGAAACTCATCGAAGCAACCCCTATGCCACGCGACATAGAAACGGCTATCAAGAAAGCATACACCACACTCGGTAAAAGAACCAAATCATCCAAGGCGCTCGTAGCCGTGCGATCAAGCGCAACAGCTGAAGACCTACCTGACGCCTCCTTCGCCGGACAGCAAGAAACCTATCTAAACGTGGCTGGAGCCAAGGAGCTTATCGAAAAAACCGTAAAATGCTGGTCAAGCTTGTTCACGCCCAGAGCCATCTTCTACCGAACTGAAAAAGGCTTCAAACATGAACAAGTTCTCATCAGCGTTGGCGTACAAAAGATGGTCAACGCAAAGGCTGCCGGCGTCATCTTTACCATAAACCCCGTGACAGGAGAATCAGACCATATGGTTATCGAAGCCAACTGGGGAATCGGCGAGTCGGTTGTATCAGGCTCCGTAACTCCAGACAACTACGTGGTGGACAAAAAGACGCTGAAAATCTTGGAAAAGAAAATAGCCAAGAAAACAGTCGAGTATATTCGCGATCCAAAAACAGGCAAAACGATTCATGCTGATGTGCCCACTAATAGGCAGGAACAACAGTGCCTAACAGACGAAGAGATCATAAGGCTCGCTGAACTTTCCAAACGCATCGAGGAACACTATGGTCACCCTCAAGACATTGAATTTGCCATTGACCGAGTCCTTCCTTTCCCGGAGAATGTTTTAATCGTTCAGTCAAGACCCGAAACCGTGTGGAGCCTAGAAAAGGCGCCACCAAAAATAGAGGTCCCAAAGCCGCCAGCTCCATTTCCTCAGCCAGTGGAACGGAAGGTTGTTGTTAGAGGAATAGCGGCTGGCAAGAGAGCCATAGGAGCTGGCTTAGCAAAAGTCGTCCTCACGCCCGAAGATGCCTCCAAACTTATGAAAAAAGGCGACGTGCTTGTAACCACCATGACCAACCCGGACTACGTGCCCTTCATGAGGTTGTCAGGGGCAATAGTCGCCGACAAGGGTGGAGTCACTTGTCACGCGGCTATAGTCAGCCGAGAATTTGGCATCCCCTGTATCGTTGGAACGGAAAACGGCACAAAATTGATGGTAACTGGTCAAGAATACACCGTGGACGCAAAAAGCGGCGTCGTCTACGAAGGAATTATGAGTGAATTTACAGATCCAACTACCCCAACGACTGCACCTACTCCAACAGCGATTGCATCCGCTCCAATAACAGCCACCAAAATCTACCTCAATTTAGGCGTTCCCGAAATGATTGAAGAATATAAGGATCTTCCTTTCGATGGGATAGGTCTCATGCGCCTCGAGTTTATTCTAGCCAGCTACATAGGAGAGCACCCGTTATACCTCTTAGAAACTGGGCAAGGCGACAAGTTTGTAAACAAGTTGGCTGAGGGAATAGCCACGGTTGCGAGGGCCATACAGCCGCGACCCGTGGTCGTGAGGCTCAGCGACTTCAAAACAAACGAATATAGAGAATTGAGGGGTGGGGAAAAATACGAGATAGTGGAGGCGAATCCTATGCTGGGTTGGCGTGGTGCCAGCCGATACATAAGCGAATGGTACGAAAAAGCCTTCAGACTGGAATGCAAGGCCATCAAAAAATGCAGAGAGGAGTGGGGTCTCAAAAACGTGTGGGTTATGCTTCCAATGATCAGAACGGTATGGGAAGCCAAGAAATGCCTAGAAATAATGAAGGACGAGGGACTTGAAAGGTCTAGAGACTTCCAGGTATGGTTTATGGCTGAAACTCCAGCCATCGCCATAATGGCCGACGAATTCTCGAAACTCTGCGACGGCTACTCAATAGGCTCAAACGACATGACACAAGGCATCCTCATGATCGACCGCGACTCGGAACGGCTCGGATCGATGGGATACTTTGATGAGAGGGACCCCGCCATCAAGCGGATACTCGCCCACCTAATCAAAGTAGCTCATGAACATGGCTGCACCGTTTCAATCTGCGGGGAAGGTCCCTCAAACCTTCCAGACTTCACCGGATTCCTAGTTCGCTGTGGAATCGACAGCATTTCTGTGAACGCCGATGCCGTGATCAGCACGAGAAAGCTGGTTGCAAGCCTCGAACAGAAAATGCTACTTGAAGAGTTAGCTGAACTGCGCGAACGCAGCAGGGGTCAAGCAACTCAGAAACCTAAACAGGACTGGGAATGGACTCCCAGGTGGGAATGAGTCCATCAGAAAGTTTTCACCAGTAACCTATGTGACCATCTTTTTCATGGTGCAGTGGTAAATGTAGATGAAAACAACATCCTTTGACCTTGAAGAGAAGAGACTGAAGAAAGAAATAAGCAAAGGGAAGATTAAAATCGTCTTAGTACAGCTTCCAGAAGGATTAAAAGCCGAAGGAACTCGCCTCGCAGCCCTCATCGAAGACGCTGGGGCTCTCGCAATAGTTTCCGCCGATCCATGCTACGGCGCCTGCGACCTAGCTCTGCCCGACGCTGAAAGCCTAGGCGCGGATCTCATAGTCCATTACGGGCACAGTTCCCAAACCAAACAGGAAAGAGTGCCAACGATTTACATGGAGGCAAGGGCGAAAATCAGCGTTAAAGAAGCTGTAAAGAAAGCGATACCCCTCCTTGAGCCCTGGAGTAACATCGGTTTAGTAGCGACGGTTCAACACGTCCACAAACTCGATGAAGCAAAAATTTTACTTCTCGAAGCTGGAAAAACCGTTGCAATAGGGGATGCTGGCCTAGTTAAATATCCTGGACAGGTGATCGGCTGTAATTTTAGCAACGCCCAATCAGTTTCGGAAGAGGTTGAAGCTTTTCTTTTCGTTGGAGGAGGCAGATTCCACGCCATAGGCGTGGCGTTAGCCACGGCAAAGCCGACGATAATTGCTGATCCCTACGAAAAAAGAGCGTATCCTATTCACGATGAAGTTCCGAGGATACTCAAACAGCGATGGGCGAGTATCTCTGAAGCAAAAGAGGCGGAGAACTTTGGAGTATTAATAGGCTTGAAAAGTGGACAGAAGAGGATTAAGGAAGCCGTGAAGATTAAGGAGAAGCTCCAGAAAAGTGGCAGAAAGGCTACCTTGCTTGCGCTCAGAGAAATCACACCTAACGCGCTCATGCAGTTCCCAAACATAGACGCGTTTGTAAACACTGCTTGCCCTCGACTTTCCCTAGACGACACGCCGAGTTTTCTTAAGCCAATTCTATCCCTTAACGAAGCACTTGTTATGCTAGGAGAGATGGACTGGGAAGAACTATGCAGAAAAGGCTGGTTCGAAAACTAGACCTAGAAAAGGCAATCTCAGAGATCGAAACCCACCCGATGCCTAAGGCTTACCTCGAGCAATACACAATACCTTCACGAGTCGCTGCGGAAATACTCTTCATGGCAACATACGTTTACGATGATATCGTCGATAAGACAGTCGTGGATTTAGGTTGCGGCACAGGGAGACTTGCCATAGGTGCTGCTCTTCTCGGAGCGAGAGAAACCTTTGGGGTTGATGTGGACAAAGTGGCTGTGAATGTGGCGCGAAAAAATGCGGAAAGAAAGGGTATGAAGCAAAATACTCATTGGATCGTGGCAGACATCGACGTTATGCAAAGAACCTTTGACACGGTTCTGCAGAATCCTCCATTCGGTGTACAGAGAAGAGGGGCGGATCGGAAATTCATAGAGAAATCTTTAGAGCTGGGGCGTAGGATATACTCTCTTCACAAGCGTGGAGCACGCAACCGAGAATTTATCAAAAGGTTTATTGAGAGGCATGGAGGAAAAGTTACGGGTATATTTCCTATGAAAATGGATATTCCGAGGATGTTTGAATTTCACACGAAAAAGAAGCGTAGTGTTCAAGTTGATCTGTATCGGATAGAAGGGAAGAGCTTATGAGTAGGTCTGAAAGAAAAAGTGGACTTTTCGTTGTGCCTGGAGACCGTTTAGGCGTTATCGAAGAGTTTACGCCGGGACCCGGAACCTACGTGGAACATGGAACCATACATTCTAAAATCACTGGACGTACGCTTCTAGATACGCTGAACAAAAAGGTTTCAGTGTATCCCCTTGTTCGAACAGCAAGTGTCCCGCAGGTAGGTAGCATAGTCTCCGGACAAGTTTTAGACGTGAAAAGCAAAAAAGCCGTTTTACGCATATCCCAGGTAGGAAAAAGACCACTATCCGGCTTTTTTACAGGCGTTTTACACATCTCTGACGTGAGTCCGAGCTACGTCGATACCATGTTTAGTGTGTGCAAAACAGGTGACATCATGAAAGCGAAGGTCATCAGCGATAAAAACAGAACATTCTATTTGTCGACAGCGGAGAAAGATTTGGGGGTTATCTACGCCCTCTGCTCAAGATGTGGGTATGTATTACGATTAGGAGAACGAGGGATGCGATGCTCCAGATGTGGAAACACTGAAAGGCGGAAAGTACCACCAGACTACGGAGAAGCCGCGTAAGAGGGAGCAGGGATGAAAGTTAAGGTTCTGAAAAGAACATCTGACGAATTGAAAATCGAAGTCGAAGGAGAGGGTCACACCCTTTGCAACGTGCTACAAAAAGCGCTTCTGGAGGACGACACCATCGAGATGGCTGGGTATGATGTGCCGCATCCGCTCGTCGACAGCGCAATAGTGTATATTCGCACAAAGGGAAAGCGAAAGCCGGAAGCCGCTGTAAAAGAAGCAACGAAAAAAATTCTGAGCCGAAACAAGGAGTTCAGGAAGTCCTTTAAGAAAGCGCTTAAAGATTGGCAACGGAAATAGATCGAATCTAGCTGTTTCTTCTATGCCCGTTTCATAAGTCAAGCTTTTTCTTTGCTGTGAGGAGGAAGGAGCAGAAGGCTTCGACTGTATCTTCGCCCTGTTCCAGAATGCTGACTCCCTCTTCCATCGTCATCGAACCTCGTACCCAGGCATATACGATTAAAGCTTCAGCGGCGTCCGCCTGTTTGTGGCGGTCAATCCTTGAGGGCAGAAGGCTTCTTAATCCCGCTTTCTTCAGAGCCTCAGCGAGTAAACGGTTATCAACCTTGGCACCTGTTGGTTCTCCTTTTCTCTTCGACAAGGCCACAGAATAAACAAGATTCACGTAAGCGTCTCCCAAGGCGGCGAGTTTTTGATCCATCAAAACTTCGCGTAGGTTTCTATATTGTGATATGAAGGCAAACATGTTGCTCCCTTTTGGCAGTTTGTTTAGTTATTTGTAATTAGTAGTAAACGTCTGAAAAAGATTTAAAGCTAGATGAGGAGGAGTCTTAAGAGGAAGACCTTGACCCCTAAAAGATTTCGCTGCATAAAACCCGAGATCCGGGTGTTGGGTGTCGACGATGGAATCTTCGTTCCCCACACCAAGGGCACGGTCGATGTTGTCGGAGTTGTTTATCGAGGTGGTTACTGGCTTGACGGAGTTATGCGAACAGAAGTAACCGTTGACGGGGTGGATGCAACAGAAAAAATAGCTGATATGATAAAAAAGTCTCCTCACTACGAGGAGCTTCGAGTCGTGATTTTGAACGGAATCACCTTCGCCGGCTTCAACGTGGTGGACATCAATAAACTCTTCGAAACGGTGAACTTACCCGTCATAGCAGTCGCGCGAGAGAAACCTGACCTGGAGAAAATAAGGAAGGCCCTCGAGAATTTACCGGAATGCGAAAGAAGATGGCAAGCTATGGAAAGTGCTGGAAAAATAATCGAAGTTCATACACGAAACACCGGGGAAGCTGTTTATACGCAAATTGCGGGAGTTTCGCAGGAAGACGCTGAAAAGATTCTGAAAAGTACATCCACGCGAAGTAACGTTCCTGAAGCGTTGCGTGTGGCACACATCATAGCTTCTGGATTAACTCGATCAGAAGAAAAGGTTTAAAAGAGTCGAGTGTAAGGAAATGCGCAGAAAATGCGGTGAGTGATATGGAATTTTGTCCGAACTGTGGAACAAGGTTGATTCCAACTCGTAAAAAGAAAGGAAAAAAAACCGTTCTTCAACTTGTATGCCCAAAATGTGGCTATAAGAAACGAGGGGTGCATACGCCAGCGGTTATCCCCAAGGTCATAGAGCGCACTCCTCAAGAATCCATAGCGGTGATAGGAAAAGAGGAACAAAAACTGCGAACCTTGCCCACTGTTAGGATAGAGTGCCCCAAATGTGGAAACAACCTAGCTTACGTATGGCAAGTTCAAACCAGAGGAAGCGACGAGTCCTCAACACAATTTTTCAGATGCACAAAATGCAGCTATACTTTCCGGGAATACAGCTGAGAGGCTTTATTTTTCATTCCTACAATTTTGTATTCTACTCTTCTGTTCAAGGGAGAAATCTCCATCTGATTTATCTACTAAATCAACACTTAAATGAAAGAGAGGTCAAACATAAAGGTTAAAGGAGGTTTGCCGTTGTTCAAGATCAAAATGGTGGATGCAAAATTTTTGAAAGACATGATGGGTGCAATTTCAATACTCGTCGACGAAGCCACCTTCGACTTAACTCCAGACGGAATCAAGCTTCGCGCCATGGATCCCTCACGGGTTGCCATGGTCGATTTTGAGTGGCCGAAAACGGTCTTTGACGAGTACACTTGCGGTGAAGCGACAAAAATGTGCATCAACATAAGCGAAATGTTGAAGTTGCTGAGACGAACTGGAAGAGACGAATCCGTCGAACTTTTCTTGGATGAAAAAACTGGACGATTAAAAATAGCGATTAGAGGAAAGTATACCCGTACCTTCAACATGCCCACGTTGGAAGCCATGGAGGAAGAGGTTCCCACTCCCAAAGTTACCTTTAACATAAGAGCGAAGACCACCACGGAAGGATTGCGCGAGGCCATCGAAGACGCCTCTTTGGTAAGCGACCACGTCCGAATCGAGGCGGACAACGAAAAAATAGTTATGAACGCCACCGGAGACATAATGGGAGCCACAATCGAGTTCAAGAAAGGAAGCGACGTGCTTCTAGACATGGAAGCGAAGGAGGCATCAAAGGCCACCTTTAGCTTAAGCTACCTCTCCGAGATAGTTAAAGCGGCGGTCGCGACATCAGAAATTGCCACCCTAGAGTTTTCAACAGATATGCCCATCAAACTGGACTTCCAGCAAGAAAGAGAGGGAAAATTAACATTTTACCTAGCTCCCCGCATAGAAGTGGAGTAACAACAATAAACCGGAGGAAAAGCAGGTACTTACGAAAAGCGATTGGGCTAAGTACCCTTTCACCCCAAGGGCCGCTGAATACGTAAAAAAGTTAGACATAAAAATCGATGACTTGGCGAGTTCAGAATTCAAATCTGTGCTGGACAGAGCTGAAAGTCGAATAGAAGAAGCCATCCTTTTTCGCACGGTAAGCCAAAAATCGCCCAACGACGACATCGAAATACCCTCCTTTCCCATAGCGGTAATGATGGTAGCTGCGACAGCCGATTCACTCATCAAAAGTAGATACGCACTAGCCGAAGCAAAACGAGCTTCGGAACTACTTGAGGATGAGAGAAAAGAGAAGGTAATGGAAATCGCAACTATCTTCAACTGGAAACTCAGAATAGTCGACGGCGACATCAACGCTCCGCCCTACGACTTTGCAGTTCGCTTTCCAGATTTCTTAAAAAACGCAACAGGCTTTCATGACAAGAAATGGAAACTTGTCAACCGCCTTCTGTTCAATGGGGAAGTTTACCTTACAAAACATGAGGTAAGTCGCCTCCTAGAGGAGGAGGTACGAAGGTATGTTGAAGGAAAACTCGACACAAAAGTGGGATCATTACCGCAGAGTATCATGAATCGTGTAAACCTGTTGAAGCAACTGGCTATAGCGAAACGAGGAGAAATTCGGAGAGAAGAAATTCCGAAAGACGTGATCATCGCCGCCTTTCCTCCGTGCATAAAGGGATTATACGACACCATGGCATCAGGTCGCCCCGTCTCCCACATAGGCCGCTTCGCACTAACCTCCTTTTTAGTAAACATAGGCATGAGTGTGGAAGATGTTGTCAATTTTTTCCGCTCAGTCTCCGACTTCGACGAAAGAATGACACGCTATCAGGTTGAACACATAGCCGGAGTGAGAGGATCCCGAACAAAGTACATTCCTCCACGATGCGACACACTACGCACCCATGGAATCTGCCACAACCCAGACGAAATATGTAAAAGAATACGACATCCGCTAGCTTATTACCGAAGAAAA
>JACUTO010000156.1 GCA_014859755.1 Candidatus Bathyarchaeota archaeon | reverse complement strand
GAAGCTGTGAAGATGATGAAGAAACCAGTTGAAAATATCAGAAATCTCTCCCATCTAAAATTTTGATGTAAATAGGCATGAGCCAATTCATGCCAAAGGGCTTCCTCTAATTTCTTGTTTTCTGGTCGCAAATAAACGCTGTTCTCCTTGATGTCGTAATGGTTTGTCCTTCCCACTTTAACCTCAGGTAGTGTTCTAATGAATTCTTCAAGTCTCCTTTTGTCGACAGACATCATGTATCTAGATGTTGCACGGACACGTTAAGCTTACCGCGCGCATTAAATGAAAGCAACTAAGTTGGCTTAAAAATATGTCAAACATCCATATTTGGAGAGAGCAAATCAAATACTTCCAATCTACCCCTTTGCCGTGACTCCAAGTATTGGTTTTTCTTCTTCACTCTTCATCCGCGTGCCCTTACCGCCAGCCATCACCGGCTCAGTTACGCCCATCTAACCATCACTAAAATAGCGATTAATGAAGCTAATCGAGCAAGCTCATTTCCAGCTCCAAATACGTCACCCGTGACACCTTTGAAATGCCTGTTTGAAACCCCTATAAGAACCAGAGCAACAGCTAGACCTGCGATCACAGCGGTAAAACCTACAATACGTAGAAGGCATATCGCTATGCCAAATGCGATGAAGAGAGCAACTACTAGGCGCAGACTTCGATATTGACTATGCATAGCATTGACAAAATATGTGCTCGTTCCCTTGTGAGCGGATCTTCCAACCCAAGCCATGATCACCATGGCGAGCTTAGCTGAGACCTCGGACACAACCAGACTTTGGATAATAGAGTTCTTGTTTAATTCTGCAATGCAAGAGGCTGTTGCTAAAATCACCACTAAACCAAGTGCTAAGCCGCCAGCGCCTGTCCGCTGATCATGCATGATTTCAATCTTTTTCTTCGGTGGTCCTTGATACATTATACCATCCCCGAAGTCTAGCAACCCGTCAGTATGATGAAGACCTGTGAGCAGTAGTATGAAGCTTAGAGACAAAATTCCTACAACTAAACTAGCGAGAATGTTAAGCAGTAACCAAGCGAATAGACCTGCTAACAATCCGATAACCGCACCCACCAACGGGAAAAGGTACATATAGTTAGCTGAGTCAGTTAGGCAGTCTGGGTCCATACCCACTGGGATTCTCGTTAGGAAAGCTACTAGGTTCTTTATTTCTTTAAGCATCGCCATGTATCACTTTGATCCTACTAATCGGTCGTAGTTTCTTTCAATTTCTTTAAGTAGGGCATCTTTTGTTATAGAGCCTTTTGACTTCGCCATCGCGGCTATAGCCGCCCCCCCTGCACCGACTCCCTCCTTCACCACTCCCGTCTCGTATGCTTTTAGGCCCTCAAATTTGGATTGGCTGAAGTTTAGGTCAGCGGCAAGTATTGGAATATCGGCGATCTGCGTAATTATTCCTTTCAGGTCAGCCGTTTTGTCAATTATGATCCATCGAGTAGTTCCAATGGCTACGTTATCTAGGATATTCGGGTTTAACGCATTGATGATGGCTAGTACGGCACCTATCTGAGTCCCGCCGGCCATCAAAACTGGCACCTTATCTGCAGCACCAAGAACCAACCCAGCAAAAGCTGGTATCATAGGATCTCCAATACACGAAATTGCTTTCAGCGGATCATCTGCCAAACCACCGAACTCCACCTTCGAAGCCTTCAAACCCTCTTCAACCGTTTTAATCTTAAGCTCATGAGGGTTTTCCGGCATGCTACTGCTGACCTTTCCTCTAGCGTCTATACCCATTGCCAACAGAACACCGAGAGCGGTCGTTGTGCCACCAGGAATGCTTTCGCCAACCACAAGGTAGTCAGCTGTCTTAGACAAGTTTTCCCCAGCAATTCTTGCTCTCCACATAACTTCCTCTACGTTGTCTACAGCTTTACCTTTTCTTATATCCCTTCCTGGTTTTCCGCCTAAATCCAAGAATGGAACATGAGGATTTACCTTAAGTCCACCACTAACCACAAGAACCGGTATGTTCGCTAACCTTAGTGCTGACATAGTAATTAAGCCGGGGGTTGGTATCCCTTCAGGTGTTACGGGGACGCCCGATATGCATCTACATTTTTCGAGAAGGAGAAGTTCAACATCAGCAGGAGGCGTATAGTCTGTCAGCTCAGGGTATTTTCCTGCGGCAGATATGCCCGATATTTTCGCCGTCTCGGTCACACCTATGACACAAGCAAATAGAGGGTTTTTTCCGTTTAGCCGCCTCAAGAAGGCTCTACCTTCGTTTTCATTGTGAGCCAAAATTATATCATACATTTGTTTATTTCTCCACGATGTCATAACTTCTAATATCGAGGAACCAACGCCCTTCTGTCATTTTCTTTTTGAAATCAAGTAGTTTTAGGCGCTTCTTAAACAACGGGCCATCATAGACGAATGTATGGTACTCGCCCAATTCGCCGCAAA
Organism: Candidatus Bathyarchaeota archaeon; assembly: GCA_014859755.1. Classification (GTDB taxonomy): domain Archaea; phylum Thermoproteota; class Bathyarchaeia; order Bathyarchaeales; family Bathyarchaeaceae; genus Kmv02. The sequence goes on along the minus strand of JACUTO010000156.1, from coordinate 1,443 downwards.
GGTGAATATCGCTTTTTTCCTTAAGTTTCTCCAAGTCTTTTATGAAAGCCTCATCTATTTTGCGCCCCAGCCACTCTTTACCAAGTAAATCGGCTTTCACCATGACTATGAGAGCTTTAAACCCCTCATCTACAAAGTCGATGAGAAGTTGTTCTTGGTCGCTGCCCCAGAGGGGCTTTATTGGTTTAATGTCTAATTCGCTGCAAACTCGATCGATCCAACCCTCGTGTCCCGCAATATTACAAATATCACCGAAAACTACACCTTCTACGCCACTTTGTTTTAGTTCACGTATTACGCTTTTAAACTCCTTTTCATACGTTTCCCACGTGACCTTTCTCTGAACTATCGGAATCCCAATTGCTTCAGACTGTGCCAAGATAAGTTTAGAGTCCAGTCCATGGGACATACATCGTCCATCCTCGGATACGAAGTTCAAGAGATGTGAAATCCCAAAGCCGTCTGAGATCGCTTTATAACATGCCAAGCAGCTCTCTTTGCCGCCGCTCCACGATGTAACAACCTTCATAAGTATTACATCCGCAACTTCGCTCGAAATACCCGTCATGCACTATTTTCTTAAAGCTTTGAGGATAGATAAAGCTTCTTTGCGGCTCTTAACCGTTATTGCGCCTTTACTTTTTAATTCTTCAAGGAGACTCCGTGCCTTTCCGTCTGTAAAATCTCTTTGTTGGATTGGGGTTTCCTCAACTATTACTGTCATTTTTCCTCTTTCTAAAGCCACCTTTGCTGCTTCCAAGTTTTTTAAATTACCATAGCCGAAAGGGACATTACTTACTACTATTGCGCTAGCCTTATCTATCATAGCTAGATTGGCTTTGTGGTTTTCTTCGGTTATTGGGGAGAAAGGAGCCTCGCTCACGACGGGGATGCCTAGCGTGCAGGCTGCATCATAGTCTGTATCTAACGTACTATGCACACCTGTAGTTACACCATAGCCGTGTTCCAATAGTAATTTCATTAGTGGCGCTCCAGTCCCGTGACCACATATCATGTGGACTATCATATCTTTTGGTTGGGTGATCTTGGACCTTGAGATTGAGAGGGGAACGACATAGAGCGAATCGGTTATGGGATGTCGCTTTACGATCATGTCAACACGAAAAACTTTCTTGATGTTCTCGCCAGTTAAAACCGTATCAATAGGTCCGATGGAAGATATCCTCCCGTTGTTCATTAGCATGGCAGAATCGCAGTATCTTGTGGCTAAATTAAAATCGTGAAAAACAGCTAAAACAACTAGCTTTTTTTCTTTGCAAACACCTCTTAGAATGTCCATTATGCTTATTTGGTGACTAATATCTAGATGAGTTGTTGGTTCATCTAAGAGAAGTACTTTGGGTTCTTGAGTTAAGGCGCGGGCAATGATCACGAGTTGTTTTTCTCCGCCGCTTAACTCATTTACCGGTCTGTCAGCGAGGT
>JACUTO010000155.1 GCA_014859755.1 Candidatus Bathyarchaeota archaeon | reverse complement strand
GACTTTGCATTCATCAGAAATCTGCTTTATCACTTCTTCAGGCGGCTCTTTGGCTGTTTCAAACACTAGCACAGCCACGTCTGACGTGTCGCTATATTGTATCCTTTCGTAGAGTTCTCTGGGCTTTAGAGCCAACGCACGTGCTGGACCAGATACTATAGCAGTATATCCGCCGACTTTTATCTGCCAGCCAGCAAACTGGGACCCCAATGTTGCTATGGCAGGATGATCCGTATAAACGAAGATTGATGGAATTTCAAGGTCATCGTATTGTTTGTAGAAAATATTTGCCTTGCCATAGCCGCCGAGGCAGATTTCTGTTATAATTCTACCCGCAAGGAGTCCTCCTTTAGCCTCGATTCCGGCGTCGATCAAAGTTGCACCTGACTTCGTTTCTTTGACAGCAACCCCAAACTCTTCAGCTTGGTCACACAGTTTCTTTGCAAGGCTCCATGCGGCGCGGTTCACGCTTAATAGTGGTCGTCGCAGTTTCACTTCCTTCATTATAATATCCCTTCTGCGTTAAACTTGTTGTAAATATTGTTTATACGAGCTTAAATGCAATTCCGGGTTTTGAAACAAAAGATTTTCTATGATCCTTCTTCTGTTGATTGTTGTCTTTCACTCAGTGTTGTAATCTATTAATGTTATCATGTAACATAAATTTTGAAACAAACAAGCCAGCAATCGATCTATAGTCGGTCGCCCGGGTTGTCCTTTGTAGTAACATAATTTCGGAGTAACGAATATATGTATTCACAGGATTATATATACAAGAAATAACAGATTATGGCTGAGGGAGTGAAATATGGACCAACGCAAAATTATGGCTCTTGGGAGATCATCCCTCGTGGTCTCCTTGCCAAAACGTTGGGTCAAACTGAACGAGTTAGAACGTGGCGACCTTGTTACTTTGAACGTTCAGAAAGATAATTCTCTGGTCGTTTTCCCAGGAGTAAAGAAAGGAAGAGAAACCAGCGAAGTGACCCTAAAAGTTGATCCTGCTGAAGATAAAGAACTGCTCACTAGGAGAATAATTGCTTGCTACCTAAACGGCTATTTTGGTATCACCTTGATCTCTACGGATATATTTACGGCTGCGCAGCAAAAAGCGGTTCGTAACATCATTGGAATGTTGTACATGAGGATTTTGGAGTCGGACGCTAGAAGGATTTATATCCGAACCTTGATTGACGAGTCGAAGGCACCTCTCGAAACAGCAATCCGCCGAATGCACATACTTGCCGGTTCGATGTGTCAAGACGCGCTGAAATCTCTTAGAAATCAAGATGTAGAGTTGGCAAGGGTTGTGCATGGACTTGATGACGATGTTGACCATCTAAGCTTCGTCCTCCTGCGGTTACTTCGCGGTGCAGCTCTCAATCCTGACCTAGCACAAGAACTGGGTCTTGAGCCTATCGACTGCCTCGATTACCAAACTCTGGTGCACAGAATTGAGTATGTCGCAGACCGTGCAGTGACCATTGCAAAAAATGTAATAATGTCATCGGGAAGAGGTTTGTGGTTATCACCTTCTGTGTTGGAATCGCTCCTGAACTTTGGCAACCAAGCTCTTGATATGTACAATGAAGCGGTTAGAGTTTTCTTTGCGGGGGATACGGTTGCTTCTAACGATGTGATAGAGCGGCTAAACGAGATAGAAACTCTGTATCAGAAGATTGCGCTCAGTACTGTTGGCGTGACGGACGCTTTGACGGTTTGTATGATGTGTATAATACGAGACAGCATGAAAAGAATCGCTGACTGCGCAACAGAGATAGCCGAAACTACGATAGATCACTCATATAAACCAAAATCACCGTTCTCCACTTAACAAATTAACAGAGGTCAAAAATTGAAGAAAAAAGAGGGGTTGTATAGCCCGGTTGGGCATGTTTTTCTCGATTAATACACTATTTAACTTCGAGTTGCCTTGGGCGTGGGTGCAGCAATCTCTCGAAGCAGTTTTCTCGCCTTGAATAGGGCATAATTGTAGTCGTATACGTTCTTGGTCTGGGTTTCACAGGCTTCTTTCAAAATCCCTTTCTGCAACTTGTACTTCAGATCGCCGATTATGAGTGCTCCAATTCCGTAGATTCCAGGCATTATTTCCTTCATGTAGTCATTGAGTTCTAGTCCTTCAATTCCTAGCGGTGGAACAGCGTTTGTGTCAACCATGACTTTGGTTGGTTCCAATCGTTTAATTATTTCTTTATCGATTATCCTTACTCCTCGGGCTGCAACACAGAATATCACGTCGGCTTTTTTCAGAATCTTAAGTTTTTCAGCTTGTGTCGGGGCAGAAACGCCGTGTAAGTAAGCGCCGTGTCTTTCTAAGACTCCTCTGAAAGCTTCGTGTTGGAGTAGGTAGTCTGAGTTTAACATGGGATTTGGCTCAGCAACTGTTACAACGCACTCAAGACTCGTCAAAATCTCTGCTACCGTTATTCCTACAGGTCCAGTTCCGAACACCGCGTATTTTTTGCCACTTAAGCCTCCAAGACCATGGGATGCCATGGCGTCTTCAACTTTGGCTACTATTGCAACGGCTGTGGTATATGCTCCACTTGGGTCGATTATTACACTGGTTTCAAAGGGCGGAAACATCGCTTTCTTGACGGCCTTCAAAGTTTCTTCAGCTTTTTTGACATCTCTCCCGCTGATGAAGAAGCATGTATGCTTGAAGGCTTTAGGACTTCTTGAAAACATTGCATCTTGTGTCAGACTTGTGGCGTCTCGTGGGCTTACGTTTTCGTAGGGTACAACCGCATCAAAGCCAGCGTCGTATGCCATTGTAAGGTCGAAGGGGCTTGCTCTTCTGCCGGTATCCAATATGAACAATAATTCCTTCAACATTCTCACCGGAATCGTATTCTAAAATAAAAAATCGCGTATATACTTTGTCGTAATGTATGATATACTTGTAAATACGTAAATATGTAGATAATTACGCATTTACAATGTCCATATATGTATATACAAAAAACATAAATCACGGTCAAAGAATACCTTTGACAAAAAATATGTTGAGGTAATGAGCCTTGTCAAGTTTTTCTCCACCCAAAAAATATAGAAAAACAGTGATGATCTTTTTGGACACAGATAAACACGCGAGTCCCTTCGACATCTTAACTGCCATTGATCTATACCCCGAAGCACAAATCCTCCACTACAGTAACGTTAACCTCCGTGACGCAAAAAGAATTATTCAAGACGCCATGTTTCCACGCGGACCAGGAGGAGCAAAGCACACCAAGATTTTCATAGGGGGCCAAGATGTTGAAAAGGCCCTTGGAATTTTAGAAGTTGCAAAGAAAACAATGTTTCCACCCTTCGAACTCGCCGTTATCGTAGACCCAAGAGGAGCCTACACAACCGCATCAGCAGCAGTGGCGAAAACTCTAGCCCTTTTCGAGGAAAAGGGATTCGGCGACTTCAACGGAAAAAACGCCACAGTCTTGGCAGGCACCGGACCAGTTGGACAGGTTGCCGCTCGTTTATATGCTATGGAGGGCGGCAATGTGGTCGTTACGTCACGGAAACTACAAAGAGCCACGGCAGTTGCAAGTAAAATCAACGAGGAGATTGGAGCAGAGAGAGCTTGCGGCATGCAAGCGGGTGCGTCTGATGAAATCGGCGAAGCCATTAGACAAGCCGACGTCATTTTGTCAGCCGGAGCTGCTGGAATTCAATTGTTGCCTCTGAATGTACTCAGGGACTATGGAAAGCGATGCAAGGTTGTTGGAGATATCAACGCTGTTCCACCGCTAGGTGTTGAAGGGTTAAAACCCACCGACAACGGCGTTGAGTTTCTGCCGGGCATCTGGGGGATAGGTGCCCTAGCGATAGGGCCTTTCAAAAGCCAGATTGAAGTTGAGTTGTTCAAACGGGCAG
>JACUTO010000154.1 GCA_014859755.1 Candidatus Bathyarchaeota archaeon | reverse complement strand
TTCATATTTTGAATTCGTAAGGCAGTTAAATAACACGGCATTAACAACTCAACAAAAACATGAAGGAAAAACATTTGAACGCATTACGTACCGTTGTCACTACGCATAATACATTATATAGTAGTAGTTTCAGATTACAAAATTACATGGACGCAGGATTATTCGCCCGTCGCTATAGACAAGGGGAACTGGTGCGTCTGAATGAAGGTTTGCATGCTTAGTTGGGAGTTCCCACCTCGAGTCATAGGTGGAATCGCTCGTCACTGTGAAGGCTTAGCCAAAGCCCTCGTTCGTGATGATCATGACGTACACGTTGTCACACTAGACTTTCCCGGTTCGCCGAGCTACGAGGAGATGGAAGGAGTTAAGGTTTATCGCACCGCGACAGAGTTGGGGCATCCCAACTTTCTCACGTGGGTTCTTTTGTTTAATCATTTTCTGGAGAAGCGGATGGCAGATATAAGCCGACAAGTTGAAGTTGACGTTCTACACGTTCACGACTGGTTAACCGCCTTCGCTGGTATTTCCTTTAAGCATCATCTGAAAAAGCCCATGGTTCTTACCGTTCACAGCACTGAGATCGGTAGGGCACAGGGTCTTCACAGCGCCGATTCTTTCTCTATTGATGGAATAGAATGGTGGGCAGCGTATGAGGCGAGCAGAGTGGTGGTGACTAGCCACTCCATGAAAAGGGAAATTTGTGACCACTTCCATCTACCGTGGGACAAGGTTGATGTAATTCCAAACGCGATCGATGTGACAAAGTATAACGCGTCTGTTGATAGGGGTGCAGTTAGGGCGCGGTATGGAGTTGGTTGGGGCGAGAAACTGGTTCTTTGCGTGGGGCGATTGGCTCCTCAAAAGGGAATAGAATATTTTATTAGGGCCGTTCCTATCATAACCCAGCGTTATTCAGAAGCAAAGTTTATCGTTGTTGGTGAGGGGTGGTCAAGAGACTACTTGGAGGGTGTTGCCCAATCTACGGGACATAGGTGGAAAATTTTGTTTACGGGTTTCATTTCAGACGCAGAGGTGATAGCACTCATGGCCAGTGCTGACGTTTTAGTTATTCCTTCTATTTATGAGCCGTTTGGCATAGTTGCCTTGGAGGGAATGGCTACAGGTGTTCCTGTGGTGGCAAGCCAGGTTGGTGGCTTAGCTGAGGTGATAGAGCATGATCGCACAGGGATTTTCGTGCATCCGAGGAGTCCTGAGTCGATCGCTTGGGGGGTTGATCGAATTTTGTCTAATTCCGACCACGCTAGATGGTTAACTCAAAACGCTAGAGAAATACTTCACAAGACTTATAGTTGGGAAGCTGTCGCAAAGAAAACTGTCGAAGTTTATAAAAAAGCGGTGGGGTAGAAATGCGCGAAGATCCGTCATCCGGTTACTCATCTGGTCCTGAAATGCCCGACGAAATGCGCCTCTTGTGCATGTTACACAACATCGGCGCAACAGAATCGGGAAAATCGTTAACTATCCAGCAAATTTCAGAGTGGACTAGGATGGATACCCCAACACTGCAGTTTCACCTTCAAAAACTGAGTGAGTTAGGCTATGTCCAGTTTATTCAAGCAGAAGGAATCGACAAGTATCACCTTACGCTCGATGGAATCAGAAAAGTATTGAGCATATACAGTTAGCGTTTTAACATTGGCTACAACTTTTTCTCTTCTGCCCGAACTGCCTCCTTAAGTTCTGTGGCGGCATCTTCTGGAGGAACAACGTTTATGAACATTCCTGTGCTCTTCTCGAAACCAGCCCATATCGCCAGCCTAGGATAAACTTCCAAATGCCAATGATAGTAATCCTGCGCCGCCTTGCTTGATGCCATATGGAAACCGAAATTATAGGAAGGATCATTCAACAGCGACTTCAATCCGCCGAAACATATCCTCAAAGTCTTAGCCAAATCATTTACCTCCTTCTGCGAAATATCCAACAGCGTTGGCTGATGTTTTTTAGGGAAAACCCAAAATTCTAAAGGATGAACACTCGCCCACGGAGCAAAAACCACGAAACTGTTGCTTTCCCAAATAAAACGAGAACCCTCCTTCTCCCTTCTCAAAATATCGCAAAACAAACACTCATGGTTTTTCGTCCAAAATCTTTTACATGTCTCCAGTTCTTCCTCCAGAATCCTTGGAATAAAAGGCGTTGCAATTAGCTGGGTATGGGCGTGAGAGAGAGATGCACCAGCGTCGCGTCCGTGGTTTCTGAAGATTGAAACATACTTTACGTAGGGCTTCTCGGAAAGGTCGTTTAATCGATCAAGATAAGCATTTATAACGTGGACTAATTGCGAAACTCGTGCCGCACCGGGATGTTCGTCGTGGCGAGGCGATTCTATGAGAACTTCATGATGACCGAAAGCCCTTGCGAGAACAGGACTTTCTTTAACCCTTACCTTCTCTTTGTCTGGAGGAGTGAAAGCTGGGTACAAGTTTGGCACGACTCTTACAAGCCAGTTTTTGTGGCGGAAACCGTTTGGATCCCTTTCCCTTCTAATTTTTCCATTGGAAGAAAGATATACTAGGACCGCTGGAGGGGTCATATGTTCGTTGTTAGGGCAGAGGGGACAAACGTCAATCTTCCTCTCCTCTTCCTTTTTAACAAAATCTGTGGGTCTCCGCTTCCTTTCCTTAGCAACGACAACCCAACGATTTAACAAATAATCCTTTCGGACCTCATTGCTTGACATAGCTTCTCTTCCAATTCAAAACACGTTCAGGTAACAGGATTCTGAGGCTTCTTAGGTTCCAAGAGTTCTGTATAAACTTGAATAGTTCTCTCCGCAGCTTGCTCCCAAGTAAAACGCTCAAGAACCCTTTTCCTGCCGTTACGACCAAATTGAACCTTTTTTTCAGGATCTTGTATTGCGTTGACGATTCCCCAGGCAATATCCGCGGGATCATTTGGATTAATATGGAAACCGCATTGATCTGGACCGCTAGTAACAACGATTTCTCTCATTCCGCTGACGCCTGCGGCTCCAACAACCACAGGTTTCTCCATGCTCATAGCCTCTAAGGTAACGATTCCGAAGGGTTCGTACAGGCTTGGATAAACGGCTACGTCACACGCCGCGTAATGGGCGATTCGCTCTTCCTCTGGTATGAATTCGAAACGGAATTTGACAACGTCTTGAAGATTTAGGCTGCGAACTAGCCTTTCCAGGTAATCTCGCATGTCGCCGAGACCAACGATTACGAGTTTGGCGTTGGGAACTTTTTCTAAAACATGTGGCATGGCTCTAATCAGTTTGTCTACCCCTTTAATCCATACGAGTCTCCCGATGAAAAGCGTCATTAAGTCGTCGTTTCCAAGTCCGTATCTTTGTTTGACTTCAATCACCTTCTCTTCACTTACTCGTTCAAGACGATACTTTTCCGGGTCCACCCCATTGTAACATACTTGAATTTTGTCTGCAGGGAAGCCAGTCTGTATCAGTTCATCTTGCATTGCGTAAGAAACTGTTACAACAAAATCTGCCATTCGTGCACCTCGGCGTTCTATGCTGCTCACTACCTCAGATCCGTTGCCTAAAGTTCGTCCCCTTTCGTTGGAGTGCACGTGGAAAACAAGGGGTATCCCCAATTCCTTTTTGATGGAGATGCCGGCGATTACAGAGAGCCAGTCGTGGGCGACTACCAGATCGTATTTGAAGTCGTCTCTTCGAACAAGTTCATTTATCATTTTTGAGGCGCTTAGGTAATTGTATATAAGAATTTTGGAGAAGAACTGAATGCCTCTACCCCACTTTCTTATGTCTTCTGCGACTACGTCTGGCAGGGAGTCAGATACGTCGATGTGGACTGGGCGATGGATCTCGATGCCGCGTAGAAGCTCCCTGGTTGGAAGACTTCCTTTATCGTCGTTCATGGTGAAAACGGTTACGTCGTGGCCTAGCAAAACAAACTTCCTCGTTATTTC
>JACUTO010000006.1 GCA_014859755.1 Candidatus Bathyarchaeota archaeon | reverse complement strand
AAATTTTCAAAACAACCAAAAAAATTTGCGCGCGCTTAGTGTATTACATGTGATGTGACAAAAACACGTTTCATTAGGCTGCTCGTAACGCTGGGAGAGATTTTAGGTCTTCTATCGTAACATTGTAAGAGCTCTCCTGTCCAGCATATTTTTCGCTCTCCTCGTAAAGCTCGTCTTCATACTTGAATATGTCATGAGTGGTGTTTTCCAGATCAGGGATCGCAGGGATCCGAATTTCTTTTGGAGGAATGTATCTGGAAAGCATTTTCAACCAACCACTTGGAGGAACGACGTCCAAGACTTTCGCTCCGGGATGACTCCAGTAATAACCGAGAATCGCTTTCTTGGGGACATCAGGAAAGTCTTTTGTCAACCGGCGAAGCTGCTGTTCTAAGATTTTCAAAGAAGCTTTATCTGTGAAAGTGGACCAACAACCTAGAAGCCTAGCTCGCAAGGCTAGCGTAGGGCAGAGAGCCCAAAAAACGTTGATGAGATATCCTCCACACTTTCCACCGTCCGTCGTATGTTTTAGATGCATCGCGTGAGCCGCAAGGATGTTAAATCCGGCTGGATGGCTGTGTTCTAGGTACAGTAGATCATAACCTTTCTGCTTGCAATATTGCAGCACAGCCTCTTTGAGCTCTGGTTCCACACCCCATTCAGACTCGGGTCTCCGCACAAGTTCATGGTTTGGAAGATTCCAACCGCCTTGATGATCGGTTCCTTCTACCGCGAGAAATTGGTTCAACCGTTCAGAGCCCTTGAGATATTCTTTTGGCGCAATTTCTCCCAAGCCCCCGACCTGTAGGTAAGTGTGATCTCCCAAACGGTATTTGATCCAAGGATGGGTTACGTTAACAAAAATCAATGTGCCTCCGGGCTTAAGGTGTCTCTGAATAAATTCCTTATAGACTGGCGGGACTTCGATGAATTTTGATCGAACATGGGCGTACACTCCTAAGTCCATTCGGTCGTGAACTGGGTCAACAAGACAGCAAACCGAACTCCACGGATGCCTAACCGTCCAACGTTTCCCCAAAAGCTTTACAACCTTCGCGTAAGGTTCAAGGTTATCCCTGCTCACAGACCTAGATTCAATCATAACTGGAACTCGAAACTGAGAGCAGAGGTAGGGTATTCCCATGGCGATGGCTAGGTTCACGATTCCGCCGTTCGGAGCGCCAAAAAGTATGGCGTCAAACTTGCGATCTTTCACAAAATCGTCGTATAATCCAGTGATCTTCCGGCATTGTTCATTTAAGTCAAGATTCAAAGCTTCTTCAGGCGTGTATGTTTTAAATTCTACGAAACGTGGAGGAGGCGCAGGAAGATATGGATAGACTTTCTTCTTTAGGAAAGCAGCCGCCGTGTTGGCTGTATAAATATAAGAACCTCCAATGCTTGGTGCAACAATCAAATCTTCATTCAAATCACTTAGGGCCTCCGCGGCGTTTAGTTCTAGTCGAAGCTTTATTAGTAATTCTTTTCAGTTCTTTTATCCTTCTTTCCATGGTGGCAAGAATTTTTTTACGTAGGGCTTCGCCTCTCAATTTTTTGCTTGATATGCTTATTAATTTATCAGCTAGCTTATCGTCGCCGACGACTTGGCTGAGCCAACGCTCAAAGTCTCCCCGCTCCATGTGAAATCGAATAGAGCTTATGTCAATGGTCTTGAGGGTTGAATAAAATTCATCTAGGCTGTGAACTGTTAAGCCGGAGGGTCGCGCAAACTCGTAAAAGAAAGTGAAACCTTTTCCAACTGGAAGTCGTCGTAGCATCCTCTTTGCCGCAAGTTCGGGTTTTTCTAGTTCTACGAGGATTCTGGCCTCAAGGTCTGAGAGGATTCTTGAATAAACTGCGAAGGCTTCGACGGGGCTACCCATGGGGTTGAAGTAGCAGTGCACATCTCCTGGACCGCCTCCTTTTATGCTCATGTAATAGAGATGATCACTCATCTGGAGGTATCGCCACAATCTGATCAGGTCCTCATCACCCGTTCCCTTCACCAACTGTTCTAACTCTTTCAGAGATTCATAGCAGATTGTTTGCATAGGGTTGCCAATCCAAGCTGTGGGGTCCCGTTCAAGGTCAGCCCAAGAAACGGTGTTGTATTCGTGAACATCGATTTCGCCGACCGGAGCATGTCGACGGACAACTTCGGAGGGAGTACACCACCATAAATGGTCCCATTTGTTCACTTCGCCCGGCAACCATCTTAAGAATTCGTGGATTCCGCTTTCTGGCCAGTGATGCTCACCAAAGGTTTCGTAATCAACGAAGAGGACAATTACCTGCCCTGAGACTGCTGCCAACCAGCTGGCATACTTGCTCGCGTTTAACGGCCACTCTTCCCACCAAGTTGAGGAGAAACGAAATCCTATGTCGTCGGAGAGGCGGTAGTTGCGAAGTAGAACGCGAAGATTCGAATCTTTAGCCTTATACACGTAGTTGGGGCTTCTCCACCGAAGATTTCTCTCAACGCCCTCCGTGACCGTAGCCTCGTAACCCATCCCCTCCATGGTCTTTGCGATGACGTTGTTGTACAAGCACTCTGTGTTTTCAACAACTCGTGGTTCGTAATTGAATAAATCTTTCATGAGTTGACGGTGCATCTCAATTTGTTCTACGAACTCTGATCGGTCTGTTCCGTGGAGGCTGGCCAACGAATGAAAGTATGGTTCATCCAAAAATTCGACGCAACCGGATTCGGCGAGTTGTTTGAAGGATTCAAGAAGGTCCGGACTCCAACGCTCACATTGCTCAATGAAAACTCCGGACATGCCGTAGGCCACCTTGAACTGTTTTCGCTCCCTCTTACATTTGTCAATTTGTTCCAAAATGATGCTATTTGCAGGAAAGTAACATTTTTTGGCAGCTCTTTCAAAAACGTAACGATTCAATTTATGGTCAAAGTAGAGGTCGAAAAGGTCCTTTTTTGTCACTGTTCCTAGAGCCAGCAAGTCTGAGTGAAAATTGCGGTTTAACCTAAACGGTTGATGAACCTCAAACATGAGGCAAACGTCTGTCATGGTTGACCACTACAATGCAAGGCTGAATTGAATCATGATTTCGCAAAGCAAGTTGTATCTTCTCCTTTTATAATTTCTTATCTACTACTAACTAAAGTTTCCAAAACTTCTCGCTCGTATGGAGGCCTCTTCAACGCAACATCTTCAACGAAAACCCTCAACGGTTCTGCCACGCTCCAAGCCTGAGCGATACAGCCTCTGGGTGAGTGAGGCTGGTTTCCATCGAATATTTCGCTTATTGTTCCAAGGCCGGCTTTGAATATTTCTTCTTGGAAGATGGGTTGCAAAAAGTTTTTGAAAGCGAAGTTTCGCCAATGTTCCTCATGATTCTTGGCTTTCAAGAAGGCCGTTGTGAAGGGTCCTATGAGCCAAGCCCAAACGGTTCCATTGTGATATGCGTTGCCACGACGATTCCAGTCGCCGAAGTATTCTCCAATATAGCGTGGATCATCGTCAGGTAGGGTTTTCAGTCCGTAGGTTCCCCACAATTTTTTCCAGACTATTTCAACGATTTCTTCCCTTCTCCCTCTGTTAAGCATAGAAAAGTCCAACGCAGCTGCTATCACTTGGTTTGGCCTTAACGTTGAATCAGTTTGTTCCTTATGCACTACGTCAAAGAGAAAACCCTTCTCAGGGTTCCAAAACTTTTCTGTAAAGCTCTTAGCAGCCTTTTCAGCCATGCTGGAATATTTTTCTTGTTCCTCTTTTTGGTCGAAGCGTTTTGCTAGGAGTTCCATAGTTTTTAAGGCGTTATACCACAAGGCTTGAATTTCAACAGCTTTCCCATCTCTCGGTGTGACAAACTGGTTATTTGCAGTAGCGTCCATCCAGGTTATTTGTGGACCATGGGCGATTAAACCGTCGTCTTCCATGTGTATGCTGTATACAGTTCCTCGAATGTGGTTTTCGATTATGGACTTCAGCGTATCCCATAATTCTTTTTGGACAAAGTCGAAGTCGCCGGTATATTTGAGGTATTGAAGAATCGCGTTAAAGAACCATAGGGTGGCGTCTACAGTGTTGTAAATAGGCGTGTCTCCAGCTCTGTCTGGAAATCGATTTGGAATAATGCCATTATGACAATAACGCTTGAACGTCAACAAGATCTCTCTTGCGTCCTCAAATCTTCCCGTGACAAGCGCCAGCCCGGGCAGCGAAATCAGTGAGTCCCTTCCCCAGTCTTCAAACCAGTGGTAGCCAGCGATCACTGTTTTCTTCTTAGTTGACTCTCTGTTCACAAGAAAAGAATCTGTTGCTAGGATGAGCCACTTTAACCAGTCCTTGATTTCGAGGTCAACGTAGCGTTCTTGAAACTTTGTCAACAAACCTTTTCGGCGCTCTATCTCTTGACCGTATGAAGCGTCTATAGCTTCCGGTCCTTTGTGAATGGATGAAAAAAGGTTTTTGGCTTCTTTCTCGTTTTTGCCCGCTGCTGCAAGGACGTAAAATTTCTTTCTCTCTTGGGGGGCAACAGGAAATTCAAACCATCCGGGTCGAAAACAATCGTCGATACAGCTTTCTCCTCGGGAGGCATCTACTCTGAAGTATATTTCCTCAACCCATCTGCCTTCCTCTACAAAAAATCCTCCATTGCTTGAAGAGATGATTAGGGTTGAAAGCGGAACGGATGGCTGGATGATTATCCCCTGTTCGAATGGTTTCTGAATAAAATTCCAAGCCAAGTTGTCTTTATCTGTTACATTATGAAAGTGTCTAGAGTTGACGAGTGGTGAGATGCGGATGGATGTCTTTTCTTCATGGGGGTTAAAGACTTCGTAGGTTACTATGGTTGCGTTTTTTCCGTGGGGCATGAAAATCGTTTTCTGAAGACGAACTCCGTGCACAACGTATCTGTATGTTGGAAATGGGTCAAGTGAAAAGTCGTGGAGAAAACGGTAACCTTCAGGGTTTATGCCCTGCTTAAACTCGTTTGATCCGAGCATGTAGGTTTCATTTTCAATCCGTATCTCATCATCAAGCTTGGTGAACAGAACCCATCGATCTACTGGCGGGTTAAAGGCGGCAACCAGGAGACCATGATATTTTCGAGTGTTGATTCCCGAGACAGTTGACGAAGCGTATCCGCCTATGCCGTTGGTTACGAGCCATTCCCTTCGAACGGCTTCATCGGAGTCTGAAAGGACATTTTGTCCAAGGTGTATTCTAGGCAAATCCATCTTCATTGGCATCCAACGTTTAAAACATTAGCTTGGCGACGTTTTTTCCCATATTTACGTTAAAGAAGTTGGCGACTGTCCCGCATTTTGTCCGCAACAGTAGAGCGTGTGGAGCTGGTAGCTGGAGTTCTGTGAGGGTCTCGGCGTATCCCATGCCTTTTGCCACCACAAAGTCGGCTGAGTTATAAACTTTTAGAAACTCGTCGGAGCATTCGTTGGGAATCAAACCAACGGCGTCCGTGCCTGTAGTAATTATTTCATCTGCTACTTCATGCATCCCGACGTATTTGGCGTCTTCCATGGTGGCGTCGTTAAGTATGGGACCGTTCTTGACCGCCACTATGATATGTGGTCCCAGTTTTTTCAGTTCTTGAACAAGCAGCGTGTCGAAGGCTATTTCTCCAGCGTTGTCGGTTAAGTAAAGAACGTGTTTCGCCTTTCTGGCTTCGTTGAAGATTTGGGGGATTTCGTCGATGGCTAGATCCTTTTCAGCTTCCTGAATGAGTGTCTTGAGGTCCGTAAGTTTGAAGGGGTTGTCTGGAATGTCGAATTCCATGATGTTGCCGACGACGGAGCAAAGACAAGCTTTTCTAAATTTCAACTCCGTCGAGGATTCGTTTGAGACTATATTTTTCGCCAGCGGAAGGATTTCCAAAGCCTTTTGATTGCTGATCTGCTTACTTTTCGCGTAGGGATCAGGGTTGCCAGTTATCTTCCGTATGATCCTATCCCTTTTTGTGCCCAAGTACGCGGGATTCGCTGTTGGTTTGAATTCTTCGGCTAAGAAACGTAGGAGGGCGGACATAGCTTTGAATTGGAGGGAGCAATCGTTTGTTGCTTTTTGGATTTCCATATAGCCTCGATGAAGAATGCAGGAGATGCATCTAACTTCAACTTTCAATTGCCTATCCCTTAAGGTTTTGTTATTGATTCTGCAAATTCTAGCAGCACCTTATATGGGTCTTTCGCTTTCACAACACCGCTAGCCACCAAAACTCCTTCAGTGCCAAGCCTCAACGCTGCAGCCACATCCTCGCCCCTTGTTATTCCAGCCCCGCAAAGAATCACCACATCAGGGTTCATGCGCTTAACTAGATCAACTGTGCCCGAAACCACTTCGGGCTTAGCCTTAGAAACAGGAATTCCTGTTCCAATCAATTCAGGAGGCTCCACGGCGATCATATTTGGCTTAAGAGCGGCTGCTGCAGCGCTCACAGTGGCATTGTTAGCGCACACCACTGAAAGTAAGTCTGATTCGCGTGCCCTTGTGATGGTGGCGTCGATGTCGGCTAGTTTTAATCGTCTTTCCGAGTGGTTGATCAATGTTCCAACGGCTCCCGTCTCCCTTATTGACTCGGGAAGAATGTGGCCTGTGAAGCTACCGGGCGTTATTGGGTCAATGTGTTGTGCAAACACTGGAACCGACACGGTGCTGGCGATGGACGCTATGTCTACAAACTGGGGAGCTAGGGCGATGCAAGCCTCGGTTTCTAGGCTTATTTTTTCCGCAGTTTTGGCGAGTTCTACAGCTTTTCTACCGGTGGCTTCAGAATAGGTTTTGAAGTTCACGAGGATGAGGGGAGTACGAATTTTGGACAACATGATCCTCCGCTTATAGCGTATGTCTTAAGAATTAAAAGCGTTTGTTCTGGGCTTGAAACGCGCTCCCGAGGTTTCACGCTGTAGAATAAAAACTTACTTGCGGATGGGTTCGAAACGGTCTAAGGCTCTGCCTACAAACTCAAGGCCTTCACGCAGTTCGTCTGTGCTCCATCCGAACCCAATTCTGAAGTGGCTTTCAATGTCAAAGCATTTCCCTGGCGCTACGAATACCCTGTAGTTCTCTGCCAACAACTTGCATAACTCGGTTGAAGTGACGTTTCTGTAGAATCTTGGAAACGTAACTAGACTTCCTTCCGGTGGAACCCAATCGACGTCATCACGATTTTCTACCCATCTCCTCATCACTTCAAGGTTGGTTTTTGCAATTCTTTCTGCTCGTGTCATGAGTTCTTCCTTCCTCTTCAAAGCGAGTTTTGAAAGGTGTTCACTTAATGTTGAATCGCAGATCGTCGTGTAACTTCTTATTTCTTTGGCAATGTCGACGATCGCTTTGTCTGCGACCATCCATCCTATTCTGAGGCCTGGAAGGCCGTGGAGTTTTGACATACTCGAGTTGCTGATGGCGTGGTCGCTGAGGGTTGCAGCGGGGGGCAATGGCTTGTGGGTGAACGAAAGTTCGCGGTAGATTTCGTCGGAGAGTAGGTAGATGTTATTGTCTTCAACGATTTCAATGATGCTTTTCAGCGTTTCCAGCGTTATAACCGACCCTGTAGGATTATTTGGGTGGCTGATAACTATGAGTTTCGTCTTGGGTGTAACCATCTCATTAAGCTCATCAACGTTCAGTTTGTAGTTATCCTCGTATCTGAGTCTAAGCAACTCCACTCTGCCCCCTAAAGCCCTAGGCACCTCGTACAATTGCTGATAGTTGGGGTGTTCAACGATGACATGGTCCCCTGGTTGGACTAGAGATGCAAATGCCACAAAATTGGCTTCTATACAACCGGTGGTAACCAAAATTCGATCTGGAGACAAATCTGGATAATCTCTTGCGATAAGCTCGCGTAGCTCCAGGTCCCCAAGCATATGACCGTAATAGAGTTTCAAATCGCTGAGGTCTGTGTCAAACCAGCTGAAGTCGATCGGTAAGATTCCGCTTTCAGAAATGTTAATTCTACATTGAAGCTCGTACTCTGCGAACCAGTCCTCCAAAGAGAAGGGTCTAAACTTCAAGTTTTACTACCTCAGTCTGTAGATAGGAGATGCCGAACTATTAATGACTTATTATATTTTCTTCGACCTATATTGCGGCAGAGTTCAAGTCGCCTTATTTGGCAAAGGCAAAGTTTACGGCGGAGCACATGATCGAAAGAATGACTGTGCAGTGGGATATCAGCAAACTATTTTTCTTTCGGCGAAATAGGCACGTAATAGTGTTCTCCGATTTTTTTCTGGTGCCTATCCAGCTTGGACCCTTCCTTGTTTACTCTCGGTCTTTTGGTTACTAGGTCCCTTCTGAAGGTGATTTTCATGTCCTTAAGGAAGTTGTTCATTCCCTTTCGAAGGTTTGTGGGCGGGTTGGCAACGCCGTAGATTCCAGGCTCTCCAGTGAAGATCATGAGGCGGTCGGCGATGAAATCCTGCGTCACTACGTCGTGTTCTACTACGAAGGCTGTTACGTTTCGGTTCTCAACTACTCGCCGGATGGTTCGAGCCATAGAGAGTCTCTCCTCGACATCTAGGTAGGCGCTTGGTTCGTCTAGAAGATACAGCTCTGCTTTTCGGGAAAGGCAGGCGGCAATAGCAACTTTTTGAAGTTCTCCTCCGCTGAGTTCGGTTACGTCTCGGTCAAGAATGGACTGCACTTTGAGGGGTTGCAGAATTTGGCTTTGATACCAGCTGGTTTCAAAATCTTCTTTGGCTACGTCTCTTAATAGTTCTTCAACGGTTCCTCTGTACTCCGCCGAAATGTATTGGGGTTTATAACTTACGGTTAACCCATATTGCGTAGAAGCTTCTCCTGAGTCTGCTTTCTCGATTCCAGCAAGGAGCTTTACGAAGGTGGTTTTTCCAATTCCGTTGGGTCCCAATATTCCAATGATTTCGCCCTGTTTTGCCTCTCCAGGCACTGCTGATAACGCAAACTCTTCGTAAGACTTCTTCATTCCGTTCCACTTCAGCAGTGTTTCGCCGGCCGCCAAGCCGGTGGCTGGAGGCTTCACGTGGAAGAGGATCGGGTCCTTTCTGAAGCGAACGTTTTCGTCGGGAATGAAGCCTTGTAGGTATATGTTGATGCCGACTCTCACTCCATGAACGTGGGAAACAATTCCGTAAACTCCGGGGGTTCCGTAAAAAACACAAATTTGATCGGATAAGTAGTCGAGAATTGCGAGGTCATGCTCCGCCACAATCACAGTTTTTCCTTCTTTCCTAAGGCTTCGAATGGCTCTAGCGACTTGAAGACGTTGCTTCACATCCAAGTAGCTGGAAGGTTCGTCGAAAAGATAAACATCTGCTTCTCGGCAAATCGTGGCGGCGATGGCAACTGTCTGAAGTTCTCCTCCGCTCAAAACCTCTAGAGTGCGGTCCCAAACGGTTTTGAGTTGAAGCTGCTCGCTGAGGGGTCCCAGCTTGTCCCGTTCGTCAACTTTTTCAAGAAGGTCCCCAACCTTACCTGAAACTACGCGGGGAATCTTGTCCACATACTGCGGTTTGTGCAAAACCTTCAGCTTGTCATCACTTAGTTTCTGAAAATATTCTTGAAGGGTTGAGCCTCGAAAATGTTGAATGAGCTGAGGCCAGTCAGGTGGCTCCTTGTAGTTTCCTAGGTTCAGTTTGATTTCTCCGGAAAGGACCTTTAGGGCGGTGGTTTTTCCGATGCCGTTTTGACCTAGGAGTCCAAGGACCACGCCTGAAGAGGGTGTTGGGAGGCGGAAAAGCTTGAAGGTATTTGGACCAAACCGATGGCTACATTCCTCTTCCAGTTCGTCTGGCAAATTGACGATGGAGAGGGCGTTGAAGGGGCATTTTTTGACGCAGATGCCGCATCCTACGCAAAGGGTTTCCACAATCAGTGGTATACCGTTTTCAAAGCGGATGGCTTCTATCTTGTTTCTTACAGGGGGGCAAAAGCGATAGCAAGGTCTACCGCAACGCTTGGGTTTGCATCGATCCTCATCGAGAACAGCAATTCGAACCATGTTTTTCCTACGCACCTATCAATGTAAAATTGGTGATAGAGAATAATAAACTTAAATCTTTTAATTGAGACAAAAACAGATTGTTAAAAGTGAGAGCAAAAAGACAAGGGTGTGCAACTATTCTGGGAAAGTTACCATTCTTCTCCCTCCCTTCGTTTTCACCTTCTTTATCGTGTTGGTCTTCAATCATTTTTTAGTCAAATCCT
Organism: Candidatus Bathyarchaeota archaeon; assembly: GCA_014859755.1. Lineage (GTDB taxonomy): Archaea > Thermoproteota > Bathyarchaeia > Bathyarchaeales > Bathyarchaeaceae > Kmv02. Next base: position 13,053 of record JACUTO010000006.1, on the reverse strand, counting down.
TTGACCCTTTTTTAAACAGTTCTATACTGCAATTGTCGGTGTCTATTTTTGGTAGTACTCACTGAGGGCGCACGTCAAAAAGAATAAATATAATGTTTTGTATTCGGGTGTTTGGGATGATGTGCGGCGACGGTTGGAGCCTTTGCTGTGACGTCTACACTAACCTGCGCTGACCCAAAGAAACTTAATAGTTACCTTTTCATATCCCGATTTGGCGAGAACGTTAGGGGTATTTAAAAGAACTAAGGGATCTACATCGGACGCTATTTCTCCGTCGCCAAGTTCTTTTTCCGCGGTCGATGGGTTCCGAAGAGAAACCAAGGTCTCGATGGAGAATACCGTTATGTATATATGGATGTTTCGATCCCGATAGGTATGGTCAAACATAACGAGGTTTTAGAATGCAGAGGAACATTGTAATCTGGATAATTTCCCTCGTCCTCGTCGCTGTTGTCTCGGTTGCCGGAACCACCCTTTTCGTTGGAGATGCCTCAAAGAAGAAACTCGTGATTTCCACCACCACCAGCCTCTACGACACCGAACTCCTCGACACCATCGAAGACCAGTTCGAAGTGAAATATCCCGTAGACGTATACTTCATATCCGTGGGAACTGGTCTAGCTATAACCCACGCCCAGAGAGGAGACGCCGACATGATCCTGGTACACGCACCATCAAAGGAACTGACGTTTCTGGAAGGCGGATACGGAACCTGCAGAAAAATCGTAGCCTACAATTTCTTTGCCATAGTAGGACCAGAAGCAGACCCCGCAAACATAAAAGATCTGTCTCCCACCCAAGCTCTGTCGAACATTGTGAACGCTGGAAGAAACAAAGGCGCAAAATGGGTTTCAAGGGGAGACGATTCTGGGACTCATATCAAGGAGAAAGAGTTGTGGACCGTTGCTCGTGTTGACTGGTCCACACTACGAGATGAAAGTTGGTATGTGGAAGCCGGAGCTGGAATGGGAAAAACGTTGCAGGTCGCCGACAATCTTGACGCCTACACCTTGGCAGACATGGGCACCTACCTCAAATACCACAAAGACGGAATAATTTCGTTGAAAACTTTGGTAACTCAAGGAGAGGAACTGCTAAACGTCTACAGCGCCATTGCTGGCAATCGAACGAAACATTCCCACATAAACTTTGACGACGCCATCACTTTCATAGAATTCCTCATATCAGAAGAGGGGCAAGAGATAATCGCCAACTTCGGCAAAGATGTGTATGGTCAGAGTCTCTTCTATCCGGCGGTCAACCTTCTAAAAAAGAACACAGACCCAACTATTGCTCAATGGATAAGAAACTATGCCTTCTTTGACGGATACGAATGTCCTCCAGAGTACTGGGGCAACCATCCCGAACTTTACACCTAACAGTGTGGTGTTCAAACGATGTGGGAGTTTCTTCAAGACCCAATATTTCAGATAACCATCAGGTCTCTCCACATATCTGGAACAGCCACGCTGCTATCAGTTTTATGGAGTCTTCCATTAGGCATAATCGTCGGCATGAAAACCTTTCCCGGAAAACAGCTAGTAAAAGGAACATTCAACGCGTTACTTGGGATGCCCACCGTAGCCCTAGGACTAATCCTCTACCTTCTCTTCTCCAGATCCGGAGCCCTAGGCTTTCTCCACCTCTTCCCAAGCCCTCAAGCCATAATAATAGGTCAAGCAATCCTTGTAACCCCCATAATAGTTAGCCTAACAACCAGCGCCGTAGAATCCGTAGACCCAGAGATAAAAAACTTGGCAAAAACTTTGGGAGCCTCGGAGGTGGAGGCTTCCCTCACAGTTCTTAGAGAATCAATTGGCGGAGTCGTATTAGCCATCATAGCGAGCTTTAACAGAGCCATAGCTGAATTGGGAGTTGCCCTTGCCGTTGGCGCAAACCTTCGAGGAGAGACACAGGTGTTGACAACAGTCATAGCGATGGAAGTTAATAGAGGAAACATAGAATACAGCATTCAGCTGATGATCATACTTTTGGCAATAGTTTTTACCATCACTATACTCACAAATCTGCTTCAGAGACGAATAAAATGAAATGGCTGATGAAACTCAAAGACGTCACAAAATGCTACGGAGAAATAACCGCCCTAGACGGCGCCAGCTTGGAGATCATGGAAAACGAAATCTTCACGGTTCTAGGTCCCAACGGATCTGGAAAGACAACTATGCTCAAGATAATGGCTTCCATCGACGAACCAACCAGCGGAGAGGTGTTCTTCGATGGCAATATAATCAACAACAGCAACAGAAGTCAAGCTAGAAAGAAAAGCACCATGGTTTTTCAGAAAACAACCATCTTCAACACAACAGTCTACAAAAACATTGCCTACGGACTTAAGCTAAGAGGCTACTCAAAAAAAGAAACCGAAGAAAAAGTCAAAGAAGCCCTGAGTCTGGTAAAACTTGCGGGATACGAGAAACGTCTTGCAAAAAAACTTTCCGGCGGAGAACAACAGAGGGTTTCCCTCGCCAGAGCCCTTGCACTGAACACAAAACTTCTACTCTTAGATGAACCAACAGCGAATCTGGACCCCAAAAACGTTTCCATCATCGAAGAAACCATTTCCCGCGTCAACCGTGATTTCAACACAACCGTAGTCATGGCCACCCACAACCTGTTTCAAGCGGAAACTCTAACCAACCGAGTTGCTCTGCTTCTTGGAGGTAAAATGGCGCAGGTTGGTGCGCCTCAAGAAATTCTTAGAGGTCCATCGATAAACTTGGCAAGCTTTGCAAGACTCGAAAACGTTTTTTCTGGCAACTCAAAAATTCTTCGAGAAGGGACTTCAGTTATAGCGGTTGACGACGGAGTAGAAATAGAAGCCGCCTTAAAAAAATCTGGAAAGGTCACAGTTTTCGTTAGACCAGAAGACATAATCGTTTCGAAGAAAACTATGTCTTCCAGCGCGAGAAACGTGTTCGAAGGAAAGATAGTTGAGGTTTCAGATTTTGGGCCAGTGGTAAAGTTGAGGGTCGATGCGGGAAAGGAGTTTGTCGTTCAAATTACAAAACGATCCTTCGTTGAAATGCGGCTAAACGTCGGCTCTACCGTCTTCCTTACTTTCAAAGCCTCATCAGTTCACCTAATTTAGGGTTCAAATTTCACGTTTTAATAGAACATTGAGCGTCCACGAAATACATGAGACACTAACATTAGAAAACCGGCTATGGCAAGAAAAATACCTATCACGACAATGTATGAGCCAGAAAGAACGCTTCTTGGATTCGTCATAGATGTTCCATAAAAAAATAAGGCGAAACCTATGAAAACCAGAAGGCTGGCTACTACGATTGCGCTTAGACGCAAGCTAATCACTTTTGCAAAGTTTTAATCGTTTATCCCTTGTAGAAAGACTTTGCGAAACGAGAATACATATTAAGAATAAGGAAATCTTCTCGTAAAACGCCTGCCATCTACTGCTTTCGCGGTTGTTTCATCAGCATCAAGTTTGGCTGGCGTTTTTGCCTTCTGGTTTTGTTTTTCGAAGTTCGCATAGAATGACGAGGGCTTCACCAAGAGGTATGCCTAGTTTTATCGCCAATTCCTGTGCAGTCGCGTTGGGTTGTTCGTGGAGAACGACGTCTCTTGCGTAAGCCTTGTGATGAGGATACATAATCATGGTGTGAACGGTCTCTACAAGAAGAGGCCAGAGCGGATTACTCACATATTCCTCCAGACTCATGCGCGTCCCTTCTTTAATCTTACAGTTTCCATCCTCAATTAATTTTTCATTAAATCCCTCGACTCTACGAAGATTCTGAAACCGTAAATCATTTTACGAAGCCGGTAACCTCTAATTTAGAATCAAAGCTGGGCTGGTAAACATTGACGATCAAGGCTGTAATCTTCGACCTTGACGGAACCATTGTAGATTTCAACATAGATTTCAAAGCTGCTAGGGCAGAAGTCATACGTCTCCTCACCCGACAGAACCTCCCTAGCTCTCTCCTCTCGGTAAATGAAAGCCTATTCGTCACGTTGAAAAAGGTAGAGAAACGCATGAAAGAAAATGGTAAGGGAGAACAGGAATTCGTGAAACTCAAGGAAAAAGTGATCGCAGTAGTGGAACGCTACGAGGCGAAAGCGGCTCGTGAGACCAATCTGATCCTAGGCATCTTAGAAACCCTCAAGACTTTGAGGGAAATGAAACTAAAAATTGCTATTTTCACTGCAAACGGCGAAAAATCAACGAACCACATTCTTAGACGCTTCCGTCTGAGGCAGTTCTTCGACGCCATAATCACCCGCGAGTCTGTTTTGGCGGTTAAGCCTGATCCAGTCCACCTAGAGGCTGTGTTGAAAGCCTTGAAGGTTAGGCCTGAGGAAGCCATCGTGATTGGAGACAGCGTTAGAGACATGGAATGCGCTCGCCGGCTTAAGGTTCTCGCTGTGGGTGTGACAACCGGTTTCTCCTCTATAGAAGAATTAACCCGCGCTGGCGCAGACTACCTAGCCTCCTCATCCACAGATATCCCCAGTCTATTGCAAAAGCTTAACACGAAAAATTGAAAATATAACATGGTGATTAAAATGGATTTGCACCTCCTAAGCGACGGATACTTCACCCTGGACAAAAGCTTCCTCGTATACACGAAGTATCAAGGGCAAATCTACGAGGCAGCTCTGAAGCCTCTGTTAATCATAGATGGCAAGGAGAAGATTCTCGTAGAAACTGGAATTGGAGACCTTCCGGAGGCGTATAGAAAGTTCCATACCGTAAAGAGGAAGCCGGATCAGGCGCTCAGGGCGCAGCTTCAGAAGCACAGAATAAAGCCAGAAGAGATTACTTTGGTGATTAACACGCATCTTCACTTCGATCACTGCGGCAACAACGCGTTATTCTCGAACGCAAAATTCTATGTGCAAGCTGAAGAGCTACGCTACGCCTACGCCCCAGACAGATTCCAAAAGGCAGCATACCTCAGAAAATTTTTTGATGCAGACCTTGATTACGTAACCGTACGCGGAAAACATCAACTAACCGACAACATAATTTTGGTTCCTACGCCTGGGCACTCCATTGGGCATCAGTCGGTTCTGATCAAAGGAGAGAGAAAGAACTTCGTATATTGCGGCGACGCCGCGCCTCTTAGAGAAAATCTGGAGAAAAGAAACATTCCCGGAGTCCTCTATCGCGCTGACCAAGCGTTAAAGTCCATAGACAAGCTTAGAAGCATAAAGAATGCAGCTTACATTTACTCCCATGACAACGAACAGTTAACCTTGGTATAGTTCGGTTGTGAGTTAACTTTGAATGTTGAAATCGGTAATGAGAAAAACACGAAATTTTTAGCTGAATTCTAATTTTTGAAATGGATGGAGAAGGTTGTAGATACGTAAGTAAATACGTTTTACCCTTGCGCGCGTAATGGGGGAAAATTCTTATACTGTAAGCTGTTTTTCAAAAATAGCCTAGAAACTTGAAGGTGAGTGTATGGTAAAAGCGAATCCTTATGATACATTAATAGAAACATCGAAAGAAATGCCTATTGGAGTCGCAGGTTATCCAGCTTTTAAAGAGTTGCGCACGCGGCGCTGGAAAAAACGTCGGGGGAAATTTCTATGCATCATCTAGAAATTTATGAGATGCTACGATCTAAGCTTAATAAGGCGCCTGTAGGCATCCCTAAAGGCCTTGACGATGAGGAGAAAGAAATCCTTCGCGTATTGTTCGCTGAAGACGAAGCGGAATTCGCTCTAAAGCTTCCGCTAGTGTCTTTTACACTCAAGGACATTTCTAAAAAAATTGGCGAGGATACAGATTCTCTAAAGGCTACGCTCGATAAGATGGCTAAGAAAGGAACTGTCTTCAAAGATGAGAAGGATGGTGAAACGGTGTATAGGCTTTTACCCGTCGTCGTAGGATGGGCTGAGACACCGTTCTGGCCTGGACTTGGCAAGGACAGTAGACAAGAGAGACTTGCTCCGTTATGGGATAAATACTGGACCGATGTGTGGCTCGATGAAGTAGGCGATAGGAACACTCCTGTTATGAGGACATTACCCGAAAGGGATGCGATCTCGTCTGAGGCTCAGGTTATGCCTTATGAGGATGCGGTAGAAGTCGTGAAAGCTAGGGATTACCATGTGGTCGCTCACTGTCCCTGTAGGATTATTGCGAGGCTGTCAGGCAAAGGGTGTAAACATACTTTGGAAGTATGCCTTCATTTTGGCTCAATGGGGCGATACATGGTGAAGCATGGGCTTGGAAGGAGAATATCGGTCGAGGAAACTTTGCAGATCCTTAAGAAAGCAAACCGAGAAGGATTAGTTCATGTGGTGGAAAATCACTCTGGAAGGGTCAGTGTGCTTTGCAATTGCTGTGATGATTGTTGTATGTGGTTCCGGTCAATCTATGAGGCTAAACATCCAAACGCTTTGGCAAAATCAAATTATTACGCGGAAGTTGATACAGAGAAATGTGTAGCTTGCGGTATTTGTGCGATTCGTTGTCCAATGCATGCGATTACCGTCAAAAGAAACAAAGAATTTGCCAAAGTAGATAAGAATCGATGTATCGGTTGTGGAGTTTGTTACCCTACCTGTGCTGGAGATGCAATACGTTTGGTAAGGAGAGATGAAACAGTCGAGCCTTCAGAATATCGGAACTATCTGACCAACCTCCTTAAGGATAGAGGCAAAGATATGAGCGGCCTGCGCAGGTGAAAAAGAAACGCATGGAGTAGATGTACGTGCGCAATCTTACAGATTCGTAGGGATGTGATTCTCATTGGAGTTAACTAAACTGGTTAAAAATCATGCGAAGGCTTTGGGGTGTGACCTGGTTGGAGTATGCTCCATTGAAGCTTTAAAAGAGTGGGAAGAGGAAGGAAAGAGGATTCTTCCAAATGCCAGTTCGGTTGTTGTTGTCGGTTGCAGGCTTTCCAGGGCGGCTATAGATTCAGATAATATCAGAATGGCTCAGTTTGACACCCATTGCGTCTACGACAAGCTGGATAGGATTCTTAATGGTTTATCAGTGTTCTTGGAAGACAAGGGATTTCTAGCTGTTTCCTTGCCCCTTTATCTACCCATCAAAATGACTAAAGAAACACAGGGATTGATTGGAGACATTTCTCTTAGACACGCAGCCGTGGAGGCGGGACTAGGCGAAATGGGACTGAACAGACTTCTCCTAACCAAAAGATTCGGTCCAAGAATCAGATTAGGCGCTGTTTTGACGACAGCCCCTGTGAATCCAGATCATAGGTTTACGGAAAAACTATGTAACGATTGCGGTGAGTGCATCAAGGCTTGTCCAGCAGGAGCAATAACCGAAGACGGAAATGTGGATGTGCGAAAATGTGCGAGGGTAATCCTGAAATACGCCCTTCCAGGATTGGTCAGGTTTGTGCCGTCTTTGGTTGGAAAGAGCGTAGACGAAGTTTGGGAAGCAACAAGAGAACCCTTCTTGTGGGAAATTTGGCAAACGATGACCTATGGCACGTTTTACAACTGCTTTGAATGTATAAAGGCATGCCCAATAGGAAAATAGAATAAAGTGCGCGCGCTGAGAACATCTAAGGCTCGAAGCTAGCTGATAGAGTTGTAAAACCGGAAGCGGGTCAACAAATTGAAGGAAGCCTTGAAGAAGCGCTCTCCCGTGGATACCTTCTAACTTAACAATACCTTAGCTTGAACCATGAGGGCTTCAAGGGGGTCTAAAGAAATATCTGGGCCACAAAGGCCACTGAGTTGGAATGGATGTTTCAAAGTCAACTTTTAAGTCCATGCCAACCCTGATTTTTTCAGGCTCCACATCACGAATCATGCCTGGTAGATGCGGGCCATCTTCCAGTTCCACGATGCCTACAGTGTAAGGCGCCATAGATTGAAATTGCATGGGTGAAACGTGAATCACCGTGTAGCTGAGCAGTTTCCCCTCCCCTTTGAGTTCAACCCATTTGAAATCCGTGGAAAGGCATTTGGTGCAAACGGGTCTCGGCGGCAGAAGCAGGGTTCCACATTTGCTGCATTTGGCGGCCATAAGCTTTCCTTCGCTCACAAACTTGTAGAAGCTTTCTATAGTAAAGGGATGAGTCTCTGACAAGCTTTATCCCCTCCTGTAAATGTGCACGGCGGCGGTGGCTCCGGACCCCCCAACATTGTGACTCAAGGCTACTTCGGCTCCGCTCACTTGTCTTCTCTCAGCCTGCTCCGTTAGTTGCAAGTATATTTCGTAGGCTTGGGCGGTTCCAGTTGCCCCAACAGGATGCCCCTTCGACTTCAATCCTCCACTCGTGTTAACGGGAATCTCTCCATCAAGCGTGGTCGAGCCTTCTTCCACTAGGCTTCCACCTTTTCCAGGCTTACAAAGGCCGAGGTCTTCGTAGGCTATGATTTCGGCGATGGTGAAGCAGTCGTGGACCTCAGCGATGTCTAAATCTTTGGGCTTTACATCAGCCATTTTGTAAGCTTCTTGTCCTGCGAGTCTGCCTGCTTTCAGGGTTGTAAGTTCTTCTCTTTCGTAGATGCCTATAGCGTCGCTGGCTTGCCCTGAACCTATGATGTGGACGGGGGTGTCTGTGAATTTTTTGGCAAGATCTGGGCGGGTTAAAATTAGGCAACTGGCTCCATCGGTTATTAAGGAGCAGTCATACAATTTTAGGGGCCAAGCAATCACTCTAGATGACATCGCTTTTTCCAGAGTCACTTCTTTCTGCATGTGAGCCTTCGGGTTTAAAGCTCCATTATGATGATTCTTCACCGCCACCATGGCCATCTGCTCTTCTGTTGTGCCGTATTTGTGCATATGAGCCGTAGCCATGAGGGCGTATAATCCTGGAAACGTTATTCCATGCCACTGTTCGAAGGGGAAGTCGGAGGCCATGGCCAGAAACTCGGTTACTTCCGACGTAGTTCGATGGGTCATTTTTTCCACTCCGCCAACCATCACAATATCGTGCATGCCAGAAAGAACGGCGAAGATTCCGGTTCTTAGAGCGGCTCCAGATGAAGCGCAAGCAGACTCAAGTCTCATTGCAGGCTTTGGCAACAGACCAGCCCAGTCAGCTAAAGTCGGCCCAGTGTGACCCTGATGTTCGTAGGATTCACCCATATGACCCACAAACAATGCCTCGATGTCTTTTGCCGGGTTTAAGTTGGGGCACCTTTCAAAAGCTTCTTTCACAGCATCCGCGAAAATTTCTCTGCCGTAAATTCCCTCTAATCTTCCAAACTTAGACAACCCTGCTGACACGATTGAAACCAGGGGCTTTCGAACCAAGAATGGGTCCTCCAATCAGAGTATAAGTTACCCACAGAGTTCCGTAATAATCTCAAACGAATATTTAAGCCGTCTTCTTGTCTGTTTATACTTCACTTTCGCTTGCGTGCGCTAATTCTGCAACACTTATAAATTTAATTGAACTGAATAAAAGTGGAGGCAGAAAAGTTGGAAGAAAAAGAACGGATGGTGCTTGAAGCTATGGAAAAAGCGGGAAAACCAGTGAGACCCGGAGATGTTGCAAAGACGGTCGGTCTAGCCAAAGACGAAGTCTCCAAGATCATAAGAAGTCTGAAAAAGAAGGGGAAGGTTTCTTCTCCCAAAAGATGCTTTTACGCACCAACTAAATAAAAACTTAAGTTGCGCGTGTGCATTGAATATTCGAAGAGTAAGTTAAAGATAGTACATCACAGAATAATTTTGTAACGGTTGGTGTTGCTCCCAGATCTTGACATAGATGGTTACGTCCGGAGGAGTATTTTAAATCTCCAAGCCGGTATTAATGTATAAAGCTATGTGTAAAAGGAGACAAATAGCGTGAGTTACAAGACTATTATTCTCGAAAAAGAAGACGGCGTTGCCACCATAACCCTCAACCGACCTGCCAGCTTCAACGCCCTAGACTTCGAAATGGGCAAAGAACTCGTTGACGCCATTGAAAAATGTACAAAAAATGTTCGAATCAAGGTTCTAATCATTACCGGCGCTGGAAAAGCCTTTTGCCCCGGTGGCGACTTGAAAGCCATGAAGGAATGGCCAAGCGACAACCTTGGCGATTTCTTTCGACAACTCATAAAGCTTTTAGATCGAATGATTTTGGATATTCGGCTGATGCCGAAGCCGGTGATTGCCTCTGTCAACGGTCCTGCCGCTGGTGCCGGATTCAGCCTTGCTTTGGCGTGCGACCTAAGAATCGCTTCTGACAAGGCAATTATTAAGCAGGCGTTCACTAGTATTGCTCTCGTACCTGCTGGTGGTTGGGCCTTTTATTTGCCTAAGCTGGTTGGTCTTGGAAAGGCTAGCGAACTCATTTTTCTTGATAAAGTCCTAACCGCTGGAGAAGCCGAAAAAATGGGCTTGGTTAATCAGGTTGTTCCTGAAGCAAAACTAAGGGAAGTCACACTGGAGATTGCAAAGCGACTAGCCAGAGGACCTAGTCTAGCCTTTGCCAGAGCCAAGGCTCTCCTAAACAGAGCCTTAACCTCTAGCCTAGAGTCTCAACTCGAAAATGAACGTCAGGGGATAGCTTTAAGCGGTGAAACCGAAGATTTTCGAGAAGCTTTGTCAGCTTTCTTCGAGAAAAGGAAACCGAAATTTCAGGGAAAGTGAACACCAGCTTTCAGTTATTTCTTCTGCATCGCACACACGTCCAAAAAGACACGTTAGGGACCGGCCATTCATGCTTCAAACGAGTATTTAAAATCCAAAGGCGGTTTCTTTCAGAAAATCTTGTAGTGAGTAACCGTCAAATTATCAATTTCTTCCAGTCAAAAAAGTGAAAATCATGAAAGAGGCGGTCATTGTTGGCGTGGGATGCACAGGCTTCAGGTCAATTACACCAGAAGTGTCTTACAAAGAACTGATGTTTGAAGCGCGCGCATATTTAGGGTTTTATTTACGTTAGCCTTATATGATAAGTTGTGTCTAAAAAAATTCAAGGTCGTGTGAATTATGGCTAGAGACGAAAGAGTAGCTATTTGCAATGGAGGTATATTTCGCCCTGATCTTTGGCATGGGGAGAATGCAGAAGAAGGCGTAGCTATAGCTTATCAAGATTTGCTTAAGAACGTGCCTAACTTAACGGCAGATGACATAGATGCACTTTGTATGAGCTATTTTAGTGATCACTTGAATGGGCAGCTGTGTATGGGCTGGATAATACAGGACTATTTAGGCTTACATAATAAGCCAGGTTACAGAGTTGAATCCGGTGGATCCACATCAATAGATGCCGTAGTTAATGCTTACTATATGATAAAGTCAGGAATGTTTGATGTTATACTGATTCCTGGCTGGGAGTGGATGTGCGAGGTTGACGTTGCTACAACAAATGAAATGATCGCCTCGGCTGCAGATACTGATTGGGACTTTCCAGTTGGTGGATATTACAATGCGTACTATGCCGCCCTTGAAGTTAGACATATGCAGTTATACGGGGAGACCTGTGAAGATCTTGGCAGGATTGCCGTTAAAAACCACAACAATTCCACTCATTGGCCCTATTCTCAATGGGTGAGCCAGCACGGCACCTCCCCCATAACACTGGATGATTACTGGAAGAACAGACTAGTATGCTGGCCCTATAGAGTGCTCAACTGTGCTGTGATGAGTGAGGGAGCCTGTGTTCTGTTGATGGCAACAGAATCAAAAGCTCGCCGATTCACTGATACGCCTATGTGGATAACGGGGGTCGGTTTAGGGACAGATTCGATGAGGCCAGGAGACAGAACGGTTGATTATGCCTATGAAGGGATGAAGGACGAGGCGAAGATATATCCCAACTTTGTTGAGCCGATAAAGACGCCTTATCCAGACATGGCAAACTTCGCCTCCTTACACATAGCTGCGAAAAGAGCATATCCCCAAGCAGGTATAACCAATCCACTAAAAGAATTAGACCTGATAGAACTTTTCGCTCCCTATGACGGCGTTGAACTGTGTTTATGGGAAGATTTGATGCTTTGTCCTAGAGGAGAAGGAAAAACGCTGATCAGGGAAGGAGTAGTTGAATATGGCGGTGAATGCCCGTCCAACCTCAGCGGAGGTTTGACAGCGTCAGGGCACCCTGTAGGCGCTACAAGTCTTTACTATACGCTCTTCCTGTATTGGCAGCTTGCTGGAAAGATAAAGGAAAAATGTGGTCCAGACGGTTTACAGGTACCAGATGCAAGAAAAGCGCTCATTACCGGACACGGTGGAACTGGTTGTCAAGGGGCAGTGGTAACTTTCGAAAGGGATTAAAAAGGAGAGAGTAAAATGACAGAAGTTGGAACGGAAGAAACAAAACTGAAAGTAAGGAAAATAACGCGTACAAGGCGTGAAGCGAAATACAAACATTATCCGGTAGTAGAAGACCGCTCAACAGCTGCTCATGAATACTGGGAACCAATAGTTAACACGGGATTATGGTCAATTAAGGGATATCAGGTTGTAAAAGGTCCTTGGGGTGGGGGTACAGTTGAGGACGCTTTGAAGAGACCGCCTAAAGAATTCATGGTGATAGACCGCGCCGCTTTTGCATTATACTCCCACAGTTATGGGCTGGTTTCGCCTTTCTTTAAAGGGTTATTAGAAGGAAAGCTAAAAGGAACAAAATGTCCCAAGTGCGGCACAGTATACTGTCCTCCCAGGGCTCATTGTTGGAATCCTAAATGTAGAGTAGCTGATTGTAAATGGGTAGACCTTCCATTGACAGGTGTAATCCATACTTTTACCGTGCAGTGCCTTGCGGCAGCTCCTTTCGAGCACCAATTGCCGTTTCCAATGGGTTGGGTCAAAATCGATGGTGCTGATACCACTTTAGCTATGATGTTGCATATACTCCCAAGGGAACTCTTCATCGGGCAAAAGGTAAAAATTGAATTTTTGCCGAAGGAACAGCGAAAGGGGGATTTGACGGATTGCTATGCAGCGGCAGTCCCAGGACAGAATGTTCCAGAATGGGCTTGTCTCCAGAAGGATCCAAAGGAGTTAGAATCGTTGGAAGCATCAATGAAACAAACTATCGAGTTCATCAAAAAAAGGTATGGTGTAGACAATAGCCCCAAAGTGCGGGGTTGGTAACTGGCAGGTGGTTTAAACTAAAATGC
>JACUTO010000153.1 GCA_014859755.1 Candidatus Bathyarchaeota archaeon | reverse complement strand
GTTTTCAGGGCTTTTGCGGCTTTTTCAGGTAAATTGTAAACAGGTATGCTGGTGTCTCGTAACACTTTGTAGACAAGCTTGAAGTCTTCTCCTCCCGCTGGGACATCCACCACAGGCTTACCAGAATACTTTTTAGCTATTTCAACAATCGCCACAGCGTCTTCAGGCTCAAAAAAGCATGATTTCAGCATGTTTATGACCAAAACTCCGTCAACGTTCGGATCAGACAAAACCAAGTCCAAGACAAAAGAGTATCTTTCAGCCCTAGCATCAGCGATGAGGTCTATTGGGTTAATCGCCTCCACGCCTGGATAGCGACTTTCTATCTTCCTCCTAGTCTTTTCTGAGAGAGGCGCCAGTTTTAACCCGTTTTTCACCACAGCGTCGGCGGCTAAGATGGCGGGTCCACCAACGTTGCTCACGATGGCAACGTTATCTCCCCTTAGGAGAGGCTGCTTTGCAAAGGCAATGGCTGCATTGAGCAGTTCCTCAGCGTCTCCAACACGAATGATTCCCGCTTTTTTGAAAGCAGCGTCAAACACGATGTCTGAACCGGCTATGGAAGCTGTGTGGGACTTGGCTCTTCGGGCCGCCTCCTTCGTTACTCCGCCTTTCAAAGCTAGAATTGGTTTCTTTTTCACAACTTCTCGAGCTGCTTCTACGAACTCTCTTCCTTTTTCGATGCCCTCCATGTATAGGCATATCACCTTTGTTTTTGGGTCTTCGTTGAAGTATCTGAGGAGATCCACGTCGTTGATGTCGATTTTTTCTCCTATGAAGGCGAACTTGCTGATGCCTATGTCGTAGAAGCAGGCTAGGTCGAGGAGGAGGGCGCCTACTCCTCCGCTCTGAGATATTATGGAAATGTTGCCCTTTTTCGGCATCACGTCCCTTTCAAAGGTTGTGTTCAGTCCGTTGGCTGTGTTTATGACCCCTAAAATGGTGTTTGGACCCAATATTCGAATGCCGTATTTCCTTCTGAGCCTTGTTAATTGTTGGCGGTGTCGGTCTTTGTATCCTCCGGTTATCATTATCAGGGCTTTGACTCCTGTTTTGGTGCATCTTTCCGACTGCTGTATGGAAGCTTTAGGCGGTAACATAATGACTCCGAGATCGGGTGTTTCCGGCAGATCCTTAAGCTGGTCGTAGCCCTTTTCTCTTTCAATATCCAAAACGAAGGTTTTTCCTTCAAAGAATTTGTTCATGTTGTGGATGACGCTTTCAAAAAGCCAAGGAGACGTCATTCCAACCTTTTCTCGAATTTTGCTGGATCCTATGAGGACGACGCTGCGGGGTTCGAAGAGGGACTTCACTTCGCTCACGCCACTTAACTTCTCAATTTTCAAAAGCTTGGACGATATGGTAAGTTAAATAGAGAACTCCGTTTCTTATAATGGTTAGCGAAAAGGGCGTTATAGGTTCTGTAAACTTATCGGCTGGTGACGAATTCTATACTAGTTTTCTCAGGTGATTTTCTTACGGCGTGCATCATAACTACCATAATCAATAGAAGAGTGAGAATTACTGTAACCAGAGTTATGAGAAATAACGGAAAACTTAATTTCAACGATTCTTTCTAAAATAATAGAGAAATAAAAAATGACTTGGGACCAGATACCTCTAAGTTGGAGAAATTATCTTAAGTTTTCGTTAGAGATGGCAAGCGTTACATTTGCAGTGGCTCCATTGATAGTATTTCTCCGAACTAACAGTTTTGCAGATACGGTGCTGGCTACTTTGGTTTGTCTACCTCTGTTAGTAATCTCGCTTGTCGTCATGCGGATTGTCGAGAAAGAAATGTATGAAGTATTGAGAGGAATGAAAAGAGGAACAATATGGTTAAAACAGTGAACAATTCGGCATTCTTTTCTCTATTATTCTTTAAGTTACCAGCCTACAAATTTACAGAGTTGCGTCATAAAATGCTTAAATATTTCGCCTCAATTCTTCATCGTGGTTGTTGTCCATGGTTTCAACTGGTGAACCAGCTGTAAAGTTGTGGAGGGTGGCTAAACGTTACGCTGACATCGTAGCCGTGGACTACATCGACTTGGACGTTGAATACGGCGAAATCCTGGGGCTTCTAGGTCCCAACGGCTCAGGCAAATCCACTACCCTAAAAATGATTTTAGGATTGGTTAAACCAGATTCTGGATCCGTGAATGTTCTGGGCATAAACGCAGAGGATGATTCTGTTGCTGTGAAGAGGCAGGTGGGGTACGTTCCAGAGTCTCCACGTCTATACGAGTTTTTAACTGGACTAGAATATCTCGACTTTGTTGGTGACATTTATGGGATAACTGTGTCAGAGAAGAAGGCTCGAATCGAAGAGTATTTGGAGGCTCTTGAACTGGAGGGAAGGGAAGGCGACATGATAAGCAGTTATTCTCAAGGGATGAAGCAGAAAACTGTGCTTATCTCCGCCTTCCTGCACAAGCCGAAACTGCTACTCTTAGACGAACCCCTAAGCGGTCTAGATCCGAGATCGGCTAGAATCGTGAAGGACTTACTCCGTGAACTAAAATCACAAGGAGTAACAACTATCCTGTCAACCCACATTCTAGAGATCGCCCAAGCCATGTGCGACCGCATCGCCATCATGTACGAGGGAAGACTGCTGGCTCTAGGCAACATGAAGGAACTGCAGCAAAAGGCGAGAATGCCCGGATCAGACCTAGAAGACATCTTCTTGAAACTTACGGGAACAGAAGACGTCAGAGAGGTGGTTGAGGCGCTTCTGAAATGAACTGGAAGAACGTTCTTCGGCTGATAAGCGTTGACATAAAAGCTGGCAGACTGATTAGGGGTCAAAGGCTAAGAAGGTATCGAGAGAGAAAAATTTTCCAGTATTTGTTGTATGGAGGAGCCTGCGTCCTAGGATTAGCAATAGGAATAGGTGCCGGGAATTTCTACGCTGGGGTAGCTGACCCTGAACTGAAGACCTTGTTCGATCAGGGCGCCCGTTCCCTTTTCCTGTCCTTCCCCAGTCTTGTTCTCATTTTCGGTGTGGTCTTCACTATGATGGGGCAGATTCAACGTATGGGGGTGAGGGCCTCTCTTCAACCTCCCTACTGGCTACCCATCACATGGGAGGAACACACCCTTGCGTCAACCTTAGCTAACCTCATCGGTTTTCCATCGGTTTTCCTCATTTTGTTGAGTTCAGCCATAGCAACGGTCTCAATTTATTTAGAGCAGTTGCCTCTCGCCACCCTTACGATTTTTGCTTTGCTAGCCAGCGCCTTCCTAGCCAGCACGACCACGGAGATTTTCAGAATTCTGCAGGTAAGGCTTACCGGAGCCGTGTACAAGTCTACCGGAAAGGCAGCGGTTTGGGTGAGATTTTTAGGCTCCATGCTCTTCTTAATCGTCTTCTATGTGGTTTGGTTTGCCTTTACTTCTGGCGCAGGGTCTATTGCCCTCATCGAAGCTGTTGCTGGCGCCCAACAGGCAGTTTGGTTTGTTCCCTACATCTGGTTGGGAATGGTTTTGGCTGCTTTTGTAAGCGGCTTACTCGTGCAGACTGTGATTTTTTCGCTGGCTTCCCTTCTGTTCATTCTAATCCTCTTCTACGTGGCTGTTAGGTTGAACGCCAGATTCGGGTTGTATGAGCCGCCGGCGATCACGGTTTCGCGAGGAGTCTACGCTCCAAAGGTTGGCTTTTTGGGGAAGCTTGGTTTTTCCTCCTTGGAGGCGGCTGTGATGAGGAAGGATCTTAAGGCTTTTACGAGACGTCGGGAACTGATGTACGTTTTCATTACACCCCTAGTTTTCATACTCATACCCTTGATGCAGTACTTGGGACTATATGGTGGACCTGTACCGCCAGAGGGTTCTCGGTTCCTTTTGGCTTTGATACTTCTGGTGCCTGGAGCTACAATGGCTACTATATTGGGCCTCATGATAATCGGCGAGGAAGGCGAGTCTGTATGGCTCTTCTTTTCTTCACCCATCACAGCGCGCGGCCTAGTCAAGTGTAAGTACGC
>JACUTO010000005.1 GCA_014859755.1 Candidatus Bathyarchaeota archaeon | reverse complement strand
GTAATCGGAGTCCTCATGGCCGATAGGAGCACCTTGTCTCCAGAGGAAATAGTCAGAATGAATATTCCAACTATTCTCACCGAAGACTTCATCAAAAACAACCCCGACTTTGTGGAGCCTTATATCCAACGAACGCTTAAGGCTCCCCTTTCAGAGGAAGCCTTCATGCACCAAGTGAATGCATTAATGAATTTCAACACCTATGATAGGCTGGGTCAGATTAAGGCACCCACGCTAATATTGCATGGCAAACGGGACGTTCTGGTACCTCCGGAGAACGGTTCAATCTTGGCTGAAGCCATACCAAACGCTAAGCTCGTTTACTTCGAGAATTCGGCCCATATACTTGCAGAAGAAATGGAGAAGGTGCTCCAAGTTCTAATAGACTTTCTCGTTGAGTCTTGACGTACGTACGCGCTGCTCTTTCGCGCTATGGCTTGACTCTCCCTCTTTTTCTGTGCGCGCGGATATTTTTCTTTAATAGTTTGGTAGATGCGCGCGCAGGAGGAGGGATGGATAGGAAAAGGATTCAATTCTTATGTGAACTCTGCGTGCGCATGTCCTTCGAACTTGGCAAGTCCTTCGCTTAGCGGAAATGAGAATTAACGATTTCTTGTAGAAAACTCTGAGTCGGGGCTATTACGGAAAATTGAATCATGCTTGTTATAGTTCGCAGAGGAGTATGAGTGATTTCAGCTGATGTCTTCAATAGCTTTAGGTTCCATTCGACGGCAGCCAGCTTCTCTTCGATCGGGAAGACGCGGTTTCTTTTCTTTTTGTTCATGGCTCTCCAACCTCTAAAATTATATCTTGTATATTGGTATATAGGATATTTATTCCGCCAGAAGAAATATTCCCGAAACGGATATATGCGCGCGCGGGCGCATTTTTGCACTTTCATGATAATCTTCACCTCCTCATCATGGCCAATTTCTGTATCAGCCACAATGTCATTCGACAGCAGCTTGTTAGATGTCAACGAACATATTAGGTTAGCATATCCTTAATACTCAACAAGCCTTTTAGGTGAAATTGCTGAAACTACTGGCGCACCCGAACTAAGGGAGGAAACGTTTTTTGAACATTCAAAAGATGAAACCTCGTGCTTTTCATTCGAGACAGCTGATTAACTCAAAGAAAAAACGAAAGGAAAAGACGATTAAGGAATATGCACGCCGCATTATGGCTAATCAATGAACTATGTTAGGAGTGGTATGGTGAATATGCGAAGGTCAAAGCTGGAAATGCATATCGACATCCTCAAAGTTCTGTCTCATCACGGACCGCTGAAGCTAACTCACGTCATGTACAAGGCTAACGTAAACTGCAGTGTTCTGAAGCAATACTTAGATTTCTTGATCCAACGGGGCCTCATTGAAGAACAGACTTTGCGCAAGAGAAGAAACAAGACAAGAGTTGTTTACGCGATCACGGAAAGGGGTAGAACCGTACTAAGATACTTCAGAGAACTAAATAGTGCTCTGCAAATAACTGAAGAAGCAAACAAGGTCCCAGCGTTGCTATACTAAGCGCGTGCAATATCTCTGCTCTGTTCATTGAAACCCAACTCGAAAAAGTATTACTATACGTGGTACCTATCACGACATTAGTCATTCTCGCCGTCCTTTATGTTTTGAAAAAGAAAAAAGCGCGCGTAAAGGATGTGGAAGCGTGAAAGAGAAGAGAGAACGGTTCACTATCCTTGTCAAAAAAGCAAGAGATATCGTGAATGGCCAATTGGATAAGGATGAAAAACTTAATGCCATATGCAAATTGCTCAGAGATAACGTTTCCTATTATGATTGGGTCGGCTTCTATCTTATTGACAAAACAAGAGAAAGGGAACTCCTACTCGGTCCCTTTGAAGGAGAACCCACAGAACACGTGAAGATCCCCTTCGGTAGAGGCATATGTGGACAAGCGGCAGAAATGAAGAAGACATTTGTTGTGCAAGATGTCTCAAAAGAGATAAACTATCTGTCATGCAGTCCAAAGGTGAAATCTGAAATCGTTGCGCCAATATTCAAAAACGGAGAGATCGCCGGCGAACTTGACGTAGACTCCCACACTCCTTCACCATTTACTGACGAGGACAAGGCATTTCTCGAGAAGATATGTGAAATGGTGTCCAAACTCCTTTAAAGTACAAAAGATGCGCGCATTTATTCATGTGCGGGCGCGAAAAATTGTGGGTGACCTTGAATAGCCGTAGCGTCTACACTGAAAAGCCTATTTCTCTGTAGCTTTCCCTGGCAACTACGTACCTCTGAATTTCACCTGTTCCTTCCACAATGTCGATGATTCTAGCGTCACGATAATAGCGTTCGATGTCGGAATCAACGTAGCCAGCGCCTCCATGAATTTGCAGAGCTTCGTCAGTAACCTCTTTGGCGACTTTAGCTGCGTATGCTTTCGCCATCGAAGCAAACTTAGTGATTAATCTACGCTTGTCGGGTTTGTTTTCGAGTAGCCAAGCAGCTTTATATACAAGCAATCTTGCCGTTTCTATCTTTGTTGCCATTTCAGCGATTTTCCATTGTGTGACTTGGAAGTTTGCGATGGGTTGGAAGAACTGTTCTCTCTGTGTAGAGTACTTCAAGGCGCGTTCAAAGGCTCCCTGGGCTATGCCCACTGCCCCCGCTGCAATGGGCACTCGACTGTAGTCGAAGTATGACATGATTTGATGAAAACCTCTGTTTTCTTGACCGAGAAGATTGCTTAGCGCCACTCGAACATCGTCAAACGATAGCTCCGCTGTTGGAATTGCTCTAATGCCCATTTTTGGTTTAAGTGAGTTAGTGTCAAATCCTGGAGTGCCCTTCTCAACTATAATCATGCTAACTCCTCTGTATGGCGGCTGAGCATTGGGATCCGTCTGGCAGCAAACTGCAACGCATTCTGCGATGTCGCCGCATGTGATGAATGTTTTGGCCCCGTTGATTACCCATTCGTCTCCATCTTTTACCGCCGTTGTTTCTAAACCTACCATTCCAGCGTCAGAACCATGGTCAGGCTCGGTAAGAGCCATTGCGCATACGATTTCGCCTTTGCATATTCTTGGGATGTATTTTTTCTTTTGTTCTTCGGAGCCGAACTTTGCGACTAATGTAGCAAAAGGACCTCCATCCCATAGTATTGCGGAAAGTGTTGAGTCTACCCTGTTAAATTCTTCTGCAATTAAACATTCTTCGATGCAACCTAATCCCTGTCCCCCGTATTCCTCGGGAAGAGAAACGCCGCTGAAGCCTAGCCTAGCTGCTTTCCTAAACAACTCCCACGGAAACTCATATTTTTCATCGCATTCCCTTCCTTTTTCGGGTGTAAATTCCTTTTCTGCAAATTCACGGGCCGACCTTTGGATAAGCAGTTGTTCATCGGTTAGTTCAAATCTCACTTTACCACCCTCTCTGATTTTGCCTCAAACTTCAACTACCTAATGTTTTTCTTCTCAATTCTTTGTTAATCAACGCAGCCTTGACCTTAAATAGGTTTATGGGTGCATTCAGAATCGCGCGCGCAGGGCACCTAGAGACCCATAAACAACTCCACTTTTTCTGTTTTCAAAATATTTTACTTTGCAAAAAGTGTGCCGGGACAATTATGCGTGCGCATCATTCTAAAACCGTAATCTTGTCCACTTTTTCAATCCAAGGAATTCCGAATTCCTCAAGGAACTTAAGAATCTCTTCTTCAATCTCCTTGTTTGGTTTTTCCACACTCTCTTTGAGGAGGATTACCATTATCATGGCTACTTTTCTCGGCAAGCCTTTTTCATCCTTTTCCGTTTTACGCATTTTTGTTCTACAGTTTTTATGTTATATGTATAGGCAATACATCTAAAATTAGATATATCTGATAGATGTATTGTTGATCTTAGATATAAACCGTATTATATCTTCATATATCATACAATCTTACCTTGTCACACAACCAAAAGTGGGAAGCTAGAGGATTTTGTGCGCATGCATGATACGGCTGTTTAACCCTCAGCCTTTACGGATACCTGAGTCAAGCCTTGTGAAATGTATGTGGATGCGAAAAGGAGAGCCATAGCCGCCCACGTGAGGAAATAGCCAATCATCGGGCCACAACTCGGTTCTGAGCCGTAGCAAACAAATGGAGCACCGGGAAAAACCAAGCCAAGCCAAGAATGTATGTACACGATATTCATCAAGGCACAGATTCCCGTAAAACAACTTACAACAGCCACGTATTTTCTTTGACTAACCTCAGACAATCTTACGCTGACGAAGGACAACGATACTGAAACTGTGGCGAAACAAAGGGAAATGTAAGCCGCTAAGGAGTTAAAAAATTCGGGGGCCAGCTCATCTACAAGGGATCCGCCCATCGCAGACATGGAATAGTATTTTTCTTCTGCCGTGAGGAAATACCAAGGCGTAATCAAACCAACTACTAAAAGGATTCCCCCAACCAACATGAGCAACACGTGCACCTGCTTGAGTGGAGACAACAAACCGGTTCGTCTTACACAACCGCAACGAAAATCTTAAGCATTCCGCTTAGGATGGAACAGGCCTCGCAGGAATATTCAGTCGCTTTTCAATCTCCCTCGCCAAAACAAAAGCGTCTCCGAACCTATGATTGTCGGTTATAACCATTTTCGGCCTACATCTCTCCACGTACTGAAGCAATTCATTAAAATCAGAATGACCGCTCAAGGCAACCCTATACTCGTCCTCTCCTATTTTCTGGCACGGCTTCACAAATTGCCAACCACTCGCGTAGACGCGTAAGGCTTCCTTCCCCACTTTTTTTCGGGAATGTGTGTGATAAAAGATGATGCAAGGTTCGCGCTGGCACAGTATCGACTGCGCCTTTTCTTCCCTAGATAAAAGAAGACGCCTTCCAAACCTCATTCCGTGCCTTTCACAAACCTTTGAAACTTGAAAAATCTTTTCCGGAACGATGAAAGGCACTTTTACCTTCGCTTCATACAGAATTTGCATAATTTCCTGGAGTTTTCCGTGATAACCAAACACGTATACGGGTCCCCGCTTCAAACCTTGTTCCACCAAAGAAACGAGGATGCCTTCCGCCATTATTCCGAAGGGTCTCACACGGTAAGGATTTCCGTAGGTAGCCTCCAAAACGAGGACGTCAGCCGCAACCACCGGGGTTCTAGAAATTTTGAAGTCACTGGTGTAGAGAATCCTAGTTTTCTCCCCATCTTCTACGAGAACCTGAGCCGTGCCCAAAATATGATCCGCATAGTGCAGAGTTAGTTGCTCGTCTTCGTACGCGAAGGCTTCCCCGTAGTCGAGGGTTTTGACATTTCCCCTTAGAAGAAAACGAGGGCCCTTCATAGCATCTATCAAATCCTTCGTAGCCGGAGTCATCACCACCGCTTCGCATTGCTTCAAACTTTGCCGCAAACCAAGCATGTGATCAGAATGAGCGTGCGTAACCACCCTTATTGGCCTAGTTTCATCGAAGGCGTCACATGCGACATGCTTTCCTAAGAGAACAGCTCCCTTCGTGGTTACCGTTGCCTTCAACAGCATGTGCAATGCCTCAGTTCATTTCTACTTCCCGGCTCATCAAAACGTCTTATATTTTCAACCGAAGGCTTTTAAGCAATTTTTGAAATGTTCGTGCCTAATTCTCTCGCCCTTTCACATTTTGTGGCTGTTTTCACTCAAGATCTTTTAAAAGAAAAGAAGTTTTACCCGGGAATTTCCATCTAGTTTTGCCGTATATCAGCTCAAATTTTTCGCTATTATTTTTCAGATTCGCCTCGTCGAGAGGCGCTTAGTTTGAGCATACAGTCCACTATTTTTGGGCAAGTTAGGCATTCTTGCGGGATAGGAGTATTTTTGGGACGGTTCGCCACATATCCGAAATGATGAGGGCACTCTGAAGGCCCTTTTTCTTCCTTCTCTGACGGTTTAACCGGAGGCTCTTCTTTTTTCTTCTTTTCCTCTTCTTCCTTTTGAGGTTGAGCAGAAATCACGTCCAGAACCTTTTCTAACGACGGATGCACAGGTGGACTAGGTGTAGATTCCTGTGTAACGTTTTCGTCGTTTTCGGCGTCCTCATCCAGTTTGATGAAGCAGTGGGGACAGGCGTAGTACTTTTCCGCCGGTGTTGTTGACAAATTATTCAAGAGAATGGGCTCTTCAATCTTCCTGTGACATTTAGGATTCGGACAAATAACGACTCCGGATTCGTTTGGCAATCTTATCTCATCGCTGGTTTTCCGATGTTAAAACCTTGACTGGCTAAAGGTATATAGGTTTAATGAAGACAGAATATGTAGCATAAATACAATCAAATTTCGCAGCGCGCGACTTTGATATAAGGTTTAAATCAAGGATTCCATAAAGTTCTGTCTGGTCGAAAATCTACGGTCACTAATTTGAGGCTAAAATCTTTCCTTTGTGGGTGGAAATGATGGTATTAAGGGTTTTCAACACCATGAGCGGAAAACTGGAAGAGTTCAAGCCTTTAAGAGAGAAACACGTAGGAATATATGTTTGTGGACCCACGGTTTATGACTGGGCTCATTTAGGCCACGCTAGAACCTACATTGCCTTTGACGTAATCGTTCGTTGGCTGGAGTTTAAGGGCTTCTCAGTTTTCTATGTTCAGAACGTCACAGATGTGGGACATCTAACCGAAGATACCGCTGAAGACAAGATTGTGAAGAGGGCAAGGGAGGAGAGGATCGAGCCCATGCAGTTGGTAGAGTTCTACATGAGGGAATACTTCAGAGACTTAGATTCGCTGGGAGTGAAGCGACCTGACATTTCTCCTAGGGCGACGGGACATCTGATCGAGATGATTGAAGCCATTCAGTCTCTGATAGAGAAAGGATACGCCTACGAGGTTAACGGAAACGTGTTTTTCGACGTTTCCAAATTTGAGGACTATGGGAAGCTTTCCAAGGTTAAGTCTGAAGCCATGCTGGCTGGCTCCAGGTTTGAGGTTCATCCGGACAAGAGGAATCCTAAAGATTTTGCCTTGTGGAAGAGGGCTGATAAGGACGCTTTGCTGAAGTGGGGGAGTCCTTGGAGTCACGGTTTTCCCGGCTGGCACATCGAGTGCGCGATTATGGGTTTGAAGTATTTGGGACCTCAATTCGACATTCACGGCGGTGCCCGTGACCTAAAATTTCCCCATCATGAAAACGAGATTGCCCAGTGTGAGGCTTTGACTGGAAAGAAACCTTTTGTCAAGTATTGGTTGCACACCGGTTTTCTAACGATTAATGGAGAGAAGATGGCTAAGTCTTTGGGAAACTACATTACGGTTAGGGAGGCTTTAAAGAAATACGACGCTGAGGCCATTAGGCTTTTCGTTTTGTCCACCCACTATCGAAGCGAGATAGATTTCACCGACAAGAAACTCAGAGGCGCCGAAACTAGCTTGGGAAGGCTTTACAACACTTTGGATGGTTTGGAGGAGGCTATGGAACGTTCGGTGGAAAGGGAACCGGCAAGAGTGGAGAAGACATTTGAGAAGAGAATTGAAAAGCTTAGAGCCGAATTCGTAGAGGCTATGGACGAAGATTTTAACACTCCCCGAGCTCTAGCTGCCTTATTTGACTCGTCTAGGGAGATAAACAGATTTCTGGGAGAACAGAAGCAAGTGAGCACTGAACTACTAAAGGGAGTTTATGACGGTTTTTTGGAGTTGGGAAGGATACTTGGTCTGTTTCAGAAGGAGAGAGCTAAGAAGGTTAGTGAGAAACTGGTTAACGATCTGGTGAATCTTCTGGTTGAATTGAGGGAGAATTTGCGTCGTAAAGGAGATTTCGAGTTGTCGGATGAGATTAGGGCGAAGCTGAGAGAATCAGGTGTTGTGGTGGAGGATACTTCTGAGGGTTCCAAGTGGAAACTAGCGTAAAAGACCTTTTTGATTCTGTTATCATTCGTTTTGGCGGAGAGTTGTGGATCAAGAAGACCTGGACTAGAAGGTTGTATGAGCGACGTTTGATTAGGAACATAAAGAACGTTTTGAAGCACTATGAAGTTTCCTACAGCGAGATTGTTCGCAGGCACGGCAGGCTTTTTTTGAGAACTGACTCGGCGGTGGAGGCAGCACGCAGGCTGGCACGGATTTTTGGTATTTCTTCTGTTTCTCCGTCGCTGGAAACCTCTTCCAAGCTTGAGGACATAATTGACAGAAGTATGCTCTTGGCTGGCCATTTGTTGAAGGAAAGGAACAGTTTTGCTGTTAAGTGTCGACGGGTTGGTGATCAATCTTATTCCAGCGCTGACGTTTGTAGGGTGGTGGGACAGCGTATCCTTGACGAGTTTGGTGAGAAGTTGGGTTTGGAAGTTGATTTGGATAGACCGGATGTGAAGCTTGGAGTTGAGGTTAGAAATGATGAAGCCTTTGTGTATTCGGATGTAATTGATGGAGCTGGTGGTATGCCTTTTGGTACTCAAGCTAGGGTGGTTGGTTTGTTGAGCGGTGGAATTGATTCTGCGGTGGCGTGTTGGCTGGTTATGAAGCGGGGTTGCCCTGTTGTGCCTGTTTATTTTGATAACATGCCTTTCACAGATGAGACTACGACGGAGAGGGCGTTGAATGTCGCTGAAGCCCTGTTTGATTGGGCTGTTGGATTTCCTAGAAAGATTTACGTAGTTCAGCATGGGGAAAACTTGAAGAAAATTATAGAATCTTGTTCTAGAAGATTTACCTGTTTACTTTGCAAACGTATGATGTACCGAACAGCGGAACGTTTAGCTGATATGATGGGAGCCGAGGGGATCGTGACTGGAGAGGCAATTGGGGAGCAGGCTAGCCAAACCATAACCAACCTAAGGGTGCTAAGTAATGCTGTCCAGAAGTATCCGATACATAGACCACTACTAGGATTCGACAAGGCAGAAACAGAAACAATAGCAAGAAAAATTGGAACATACGAAATTTCGAGCAGAAAGGCTGGAGGATGCGCAGCAGTTCCTAGCAAGCCATCGACTATGGCGAAGCTGGAGGAAGTAATTGCGGCGGAAGAAAAATTGAACATAAAAGAAATGGTTGAGAGATCGATCGAATCCATCAAAGTCGTTAAAGTGTGACCTTTCTGTATACAATCCAGTCTGTCAATATTCAATCGTCATAAAGAAAAATAGCGGTACGTAGAGCATACGAGAAAGTCCTTAAATGGTTTCTTCCCAATCATTCTCTGATCATGTCTGCCGTTGATATTGCTGTTGGAGTTTACCGCAAACTTGAACCTGAAGACCTTCGAATACTTCAAGCCATCGAACTTCAAATGAAACGCTATGAATATGTACCAGAAGACACCATCCATAAACCAGCCGACCTCCCACCTCAAGAAGTCGCTTATAGACTACCAAACCTAAGAAAAAAAGGTCTCATCCGAAGCCGGCGAGGAGCCTACACAGGCTACAGCCTTACCACAGCAGGATACGACACCCTAGCCATAAACGCTCTTGTCAAGGCTAACGTACTCGAAGCCTTCGGAAAACCATTGGGCGTGGGAAAAGAAGCAGACGTCTACGACGCTTTAACGCCAGCTGGCCAACAAGTAGCAGTGAAATTCCACCGCCTAGGCCGAACAAGCTTCAAACAAACCAAACGCAAACGAGGCTACGTAACCAAATACACCTACACTCCAGATTGGCACCATCAATCCCGAATTGCAACCAAAAAAGAATACAAAGCCTTGGAAATTCTCTATCCAAAAGGCGTAGCGGTTCCAAAACCCATCAAACAAAACCGCCACGTCTTAGTCATGAGCATGATAGAAGGCGCAGAACTATACCACTACTCAGAGCTACCCAACCCGCAAGCAGTTCTAAACGAAATTCTAGCCAATATACGAAAAGCTTACCGAGACGCCCACATAATCCACGTAGACCTCAGTCCCTACAACATCATCTTCCAACCAAACCAACACATTCTCATCATAGACTGGCCCCAATACGTCACCACAAAACACCCAAACGCCCAGCAACTCCTCGAAAGAGACCTACAAAACGTCCTTAGATATTTCCAACGCAAACACAAGCTAAAAACCAAACTAAAAGAAGCCCTAGCCTACATCAAAGAAGATACCGTATAACGAGATGAACAATGACCGAAAAAGAGTTGAGAATACCGAAAACTAGAGACGGGGTCTAGAGAGAGACTCATTTTTCCCGCGGGACATCAACACAAATATACAGAACGTTATTTCCTCTAAGCAGAATACTCCCATAGTTAGCATTCAAACGATCATTAACTCGCTCAACAGCTCCTTCCAGCAAAATATTCATATGGCCATCACATTGAACCATAGTGCCCCGGTACTCAACTCCATTCTTCAAAACAATAGCCACATAACTATTCAACTGTTTGGTCAAGACATTCAGAGGCTTTCTACTCGGCTCCACCAGATCACCAACACTAACTAACACAGACAACATAATATAAAACTTATGAACAAACGATACAAAGAAGTAAACGAGGATAGAAATAGAGCACGACAAAACTCAAGTAGAGACAATAAGAGGCTAAACTAAATTTCTGTTGCTTGATGTCCGTTGCCCCTGTTACCCTAGGATTTCTCTGAATTTCTTATCAACAAGTTCAGGACTCAGCTTTTCATAGGCTTCGGTACTAAGGATATCATACCAAAAGGCGTCTGAAACGTAGCCATAAACTGGTTTGCCAACTTTTATGAGGTATGGGATCACGTCTCCCATCAAATCCAATTCACGCTTCTCCTTTTTTAAGGACCCCATATCTCCAAGCGTTTCTCCCTTCAAGACAGCGATCCCTACACTAACTGGCTTTTCCAAAGTTGGCTTTTCCACAAACCCGCGAATCTTTCCATTCTCATCTAGATCCGCCAGTCCCACCCTAACCGTAAAACCTGACGCCAAAGCAATTGTGGCCCAAGACCGTTTATCTCTGTGGTAACGCAACAAATCTTTGAGATCCATATTTGTTAGAATGTCTCCATAATACACAAGTAAGGTGTCCTTCATGTTCACTGCGCCTTGCCTGTAAGCGTTTAGCACAGAACCCGCTGTTCCCTTTAACGACGGATCATCCTTTACGTAGGAAATTCTCACGTTGAACCTAGAACCTTCCTCAAAATAATTCACGATCTGTTCTGCCTTGTAGTTGACCAGAAAAACCAAGTCTTCGATTCCATGAAATTCGAGAAGCCGAACGATGTATTCCAACAAGGGTTTCTGTTTCAGTCCCACAGGCATCATAGTTTTTTGAAAATAGTATGTGATGGGTCTAAGCCTTGTGCCTTGTCCTCCACAAAGAATTAAACCCTTCACCCTACTCATATGAGCCCCACAAATAGGAAAGATAAAAGGGAGAAGATAACGATTTTCTTTTCCTTAATCTTTTTTCTCTTCTTCCGGTTTCTCTTCGACTTCGAACTCTTCGATTGGCTTCGGAGGTGGGGTTGTAGCCATAGTCCAGCCGATCCATGCCCCGATAGCTAAAACGGCAACGAACGCTATTAAAACTGGAATCGCAACCAGCCAAATCATGGCATGATAGTGGTCGCTGATTGTTAGTCCGATTAGGTTACCTAATTCTATCGGAAAGAATAGTGCAACTACGTATCCTATCATGACAACCACGCAAACTAGGAAGATCACCCATCCGATACCTTGATCCTTACTGACCATACCTATTCACCACGATGTAGCCATCTTTATTTACAACCCCATTATAAAGTTTGTTGTTTGAATCAGACAGTTCCAGCTTCCCACGCAGCCAGATACCTTTTTTGTTCTTCCGTAAGTTCGTCAATTTCCACATTTACAGCCTTCAATTTGAGGCACGCCACGAGTTCATCTATTTCTTTAGGCACACTATATACCTTAGATTCCATTCTACTCTTCTCCACCAGATACTTAACGCATAAAGCTTGGTTCGCGAAGGACATGTCCATAACCTCAGACGGATGACCCTCTGCCGCAGCGAGATTCACAAGCCTTCCTTGGGCTAGCAGATAGAGTTTCCTTCCATTTTGAAGGCTGTACTCTTCTAGGTTTGGTCGCATAGTTCTTTTCGAGGACGATATGCTTTCTAGGTCAGGTATGTTGATTTCAACGTTGAAGTGGCCGCTGTTGGCGATTATGGCCCCGTCCTTCATTTTAAGCATGTGCTCCTTTCGAATAACGCTGACATCTCCGGTGGTTGTCACGAAAACATCACCCGTCTTTGACGCCTTGTCCATAGGCATTACGCGGAAACCATCCATAACGGCTTCGAGCGCCCTTATCGGATTCACCTCAGTGACTATGACGTGGGCGCCCATGCCCCCAGCTCGCATGGCGAGTCCTCGACCGCACCATCCGTAGCCGCACACTACAAAGTTTTTTCCAGCCAGCAGGAGGCTTGTGGAACGGAGGATTCCGTCTATTGTGCTTTGTCCGGTGCCGTAGCGATTGTCAAACAAATATTTTGTGTAGGCGTCGTTTACGGCTATGATGGGATACTCGAGGGTTCCAGCCTTTTCCATAGCCCGCAAGCGGATAACCCCTGTGGTTGTCTCTTCGGTGCCTCCCTTCACATTTTTTAAGGCATCTCTTCTTTTCTTGTGAATCGTGCCAACTAGGTCGGCACCGTCATCTAACGTGATTAAGGGTGCATGGTCAATCACTTTGTTGACGCACCAGTAGTATTCTTCGGTCGTTTCACCACGCCAAGCGTAGACGTTTATCCCTTTCTCTGCGAGGAACGCCGCCACTTCGTCTTGCGTTGAAAGGGGGTTAGACCCGCACAAGGCGACATTAGCTCCTCCAGCTGTGAGGGCGTCTATGAGCACGGCTGTTTCTTTGGTTACGTGTAGGCACGCTCCTATCACGATGTTGGCAAGGAGTTTTTCCTTTTCAAACTGACGCCTGATTTGATTGAGAACTGGCATGTGTTTCGAGGCCCATTCAAAGAGTAAAGCTCCTTGAGGAGCCAATTTTGGGTCTTTGATTTTGAAACTTGACATCAGCATCCCTTCTTATCTTCTTAGTAATGATTAGTTCATAAATTATTGGTTGTGCTCTCTAGACGTGCTAGGAGTTTTTCCTTCGTTTTTTCTGCCATCTCCAGAACCTTGTGGACATCTATTGTTGTAATTTCTCGATTTTCCATGACGATTTTGCCGTTGATCAAAACGGTGTCCACGTCAGACGCTCTGGCTGAGTACACGAGGTGGCTGATTTCATTGAACAGTGGACATAAGTGGGGCTTCTTAAAGTCAACTATCGCCAAATCAGCGTTTTTGCCAATTTCAATCGATCCAATTTGTTTATCCCATAACAGCGCCTTCGCTCCTTCGATTGTCGCCATCCGCAGAACCTGTTCAGCTGGCATCAACGTTGGGTCCTTGTGAATCCCCTTGTGTAAGATGGCTGTTGTCTTCATGACCCCGAACATGTCCGTATCGTTGTTTGAGCAGGGGCTGTCCGTGCCTAGGGCAACTGTTACACCAGCTTTTATTAGGCTGGGCACGGGACTGACGCCGGAAGCCAGTTTGAGGTTTGAGACTGGATTGTGGGAAACCTTTACCTCTCTTTCTTTAAGGATTTTGATATCCCTTTGAGTAAGGGCTACACAGTGGGTGGCTATAACATCCTTGCCGAGTACACCCAAAGAATCTAGATATTCTACTATTCCGCCTCGAATGGAAACGTTGAAAGCTTGTTGAATCTTTTCGGGTTCGTCTTGGGTTTCGGCGACGTGCATGTGCCATATGATGGGCGAGTTGGGGGATCCATACTTTTCATCAAGCTTCTTCGTGGTCTCTCTAAGCTCTTTCATATATTCCGGATCCACTGTGTAGGCTGCGTGGGGATCAACGCTCACCCGGATGAGTCCGTTTTCTCTGTTGTGCCAGTCTTTGGCTAAGTTTCTTAAGGCTTTTCTATCCTCTTTTTTCCTCCAGGAAAAGCAGACGTGTCCGATTACGCCTCGGAGTCCTGCTTCGGCGAAGGCTTGGGCTTCGTTGCCGCCTTCCATGTAGTGATACATAGTGTTCACGGTGGTTGTTCCGCCCATAATGGAGTCAACGGCGGTGAGGAGTGCGCCCACGTAGATGTCACGACCAGTTATGTGCTTCTCTAGGGGCCATATCCACTTTTCCAGCCACTCATTGAGAGGGCAATCGTCTGCGTAGCCTCGGAGGAGACTCATGGCTGCGTGTTGATGAGTGTTCACTAAGCCAGGAATCACCACTTTTCCTTTGGCGTTGATTTTTTCGTAGCCGGAATACTTCCGCTTGAGTTCGGCACTCTTGCCGACATCCACGATGCAGCCGTTCTCGATGACGATTGCGCCGTTTCGAATGATTCCTTTATGGCTCATGGTAACAACGGTTCCGCCATCTATCCTTAAAGTCGTCAATGCCGATCAACCTCAGCTTAACCTCTAAGAGTTAGAATGACAGAATTTAAGAACTATTCTTTGTGGGACCGAGAAACTAGAAGAAGTGCGACTCCTGCCGTGAAAAGGATTGCTTCAAGAAATTCGTGGTGAAGAATATCTTCTAAATCGAAAAATCTTCCGGTAAAAAATAGGTGATGGAAAACGGTGAGCAAACCTAAGAAGACAAGTAGGATTCCCAACGTTCTGCCTTGTTTTTTATTCATCTTTCGTAGAAAAGAAGTTGTGAACTGGTATTTAAGACAAACAGTGTTTCTTGAAGCAAAGGTTTAATTTTGCTTTGTCTCAACTTAATTACGAATAAACAAAAGGGTGTGTCCAGTTGAGGGAACCCTTTGCCGAGTTTGTTAAAAGCGAGTTAAGGTCCGACATTCTACTGATTACGTGTGGGCTTCCAGGAACTTGGAAAACGGAGACCTCACAGGAAATCTCAAAGATCAAGGGGTATCCTGTTCTTCGAACCGATTTGATTCGACTGGAAGTTCTCAAGAATGAAGACGTCTTTGACGAAAAAGTTGCGTCAAATATGAGTAAACGGGAGCTTGTCTACAATGAGATGTTTCGCCGGGCAGAGGATCTTGTGCAGAAGGGTGAAGGCGTGATATTGGATGCTACTTTTGTCACCCAGAAACTGCGAAGGCGTGCCGCTGAGATTGCTGCAAAGCACAACATTACTCTTGTCATACTTCAAACTCATTGCTCTGAAGAGGCGTCCATTGCGAGGATTTTGAGGAGAACCAAAGAGAATTATGAGTCGAACGCCTTGACTAGGCAAGCTTATCTTAACAACAAGAAACGGTTTGAAACTGTTGACTTGGATGACTTGAAAGAGAGGCATCCGCAGCTCGAAATAGTGCACTTAACAGTTGACACGGAGTATGATCCTCCTGAAGATTGGTACATGATTGGGATGGAAAAAAGGTAATTGGACCATGTTTCACCATGATAATAGATTTGCATATTCATTCAAAAAGTTGTTCTGACGGAAACTTGACCGTTGAAGAAATTGTTAAGGAAGCTAAGATCAGAAATATCGGGTTAATATCGATTACGGATCACGACTCGATTGGCTGTCAAGAGAAAGCCATGGCTTTGGCAAGGAAAAATGGGATCCGTTATGTTTCTGGAGTTGAATTGAATGTAACCTTCTCGCACCCCAGATATCACAATGGTAAATCAATATCGTTAGATTTCTTGGGTTACCAATTTGACGTAAAGGATAAGGGGTTAAAGAACAGGCTTCAACGAATTGGGAAATATCGAGAGGAAAGAGCTGCAAGGATTTTGGATAAGATTAATGTAGAATTTGAAAAAGAAGGGATTGAAAGGTTAACGAGGAACGATTTGAGGGCGATTCGAGATTCTGTTGACGGAGCATTTGGGAGGCCTCACATAGCGAACTATTTGGTGAGAAAGGGAATTGTTAGAACCAAACAAGAAGCTTTTGATAAGTATCTTGTGAAGTGCGATGTTCCCAAGTATCCTCTTTACGTTGGGGAGGCGTCGAGATTGGTGAGGAATGCTGGGGGAATAATAGTTTTGGCTCATCCCAACGATCCTCATGGAACCTCACTTGTGAGGCTGACTAAATCGCTGCATAAACAGACGGAGATAATAGAAGAGTCAATTTTAAGATACATTGATGGCGTAGAGTGTTGGCACTCCAGAAATGACGCCCTAACAACGAATCATTACATAAAGTTTGCAAAAAAACATGGACTAATCATGACCGGGGGAAGCGATTGCCATCAAAAGCCGATCCTCATGGGAACGGTGAAAGTCCCCGGATATGTAGCTGACCAATTCAACTCTGAGTGAACCTTTCCTGATTAAAGAATCGTTGCGTGCGCGAATACTGCTTTTCTAGATTTCGAATCTTTCAATGATCTTTCTTTCTCTTTCGCCCGTTATTTCCGCGACCACGTGGATATATTTTTCTAGCCCAGAGCCCTGTATCTTCCCCTTCAGGAGCTCGTCTACCTGAAAGACGCCGGCGGAATTGGACATTTTTATTTTTATGGTCACCGGTTTTTCGGTTCCCTTTCTTATCTCCACCTTTTCTATGGATAGCGCGGATATGGAATGGATGTTGATTTTTCCGGCTTCGAAGGGAATTCTTGCTCGGCCCTTTTCCATGTCCAAGGCGTCTGCTACCCTGACTACGCCAGCTTCTAGAGTCAGGGGGTGCTGTTGGCGGTGATGGGAAACTAGCACGTGTAGGACCTCGGTGGTAATTATTGCGGCTTGATCTTTGGGATAGACAGGCTCTAAGTATTTTTGGAGAAAGCTTAGGGCTAACAGGACGCTGTATTCTTCATGTCTTTCCCTTACGACTGCCATACCTAAGTCGTGCATGACAGAGGCAAGAAACACGACCACCTCAGCATCTTCGTTGGTCATGCCGTAATCTTTTACGACGTTTGGTATAACTCCGCTTTCGACTAGGAGCCTAAGAAGCTTGAGAGCAGAGTTGGCAACGATTTTCACATGGATGGGGCCGTGATCCGAAAATCCCATACGGTCTATGGCCGCAACGTTTACACACTTCCAGTAGGACTGCAGTTTCTCGTCCCTGTTCACCTCATCCATTAGCAGCTTCAGTTTTACGTTGTGCCGACACGGTAGCTTTATGATGTAGGACAAAACACACCATCCCATTTATCATCATGCCAAGCAAATCTTACCGAAACCTGCTTAACCGTATTTCACACCCACCTCTTTTGAACACTAGACTTACACGTTAAGTTATAATGTAAGGTTATTAAAATCTCTGCAAAACCCTTATTCTCACTCGACGAAACATACGCGCGCGTAAACGGAAACCGCTCAGAATTTATAGTTCGAAGCTTAAAGACCCTACTGAAACTGGAGTTGAGGAATCACGATGAAAAAAAGGATACAGCCTCACATTATGTGTGGCGTAGGAGACGTTGCAAAGTATGTCCTGCTCCCCGGCGATCCTAAAAGGGTGAAAAAGATTGCATCATTTTTCGACGAGGCGCACAAAGTTGCGGAGTATAGAGGATACGTGACCTATTCAGGGAAAGTGGATGGCATAGGGATCTCGGCTGTTTCGACAGGTATTGGGTGCCCGTCCACAGCGATTGTTGTGGAGGAGTTGGTGAAAATCGGCGCGGAGACTTTCATTAGAGTGGGGACGACAGGTGCTCTTCAACCCGATATAGAAATTGGCGATATCGTCATTGCAACTGCTGCGGTGCGCGCGGACGGCACAACTAGATCTTATTTGCCAGTTGAATACCCCGCCGTTGCGAATTTTGAAGTAGTCTCGGCTTTACTTCAAGCATCTAAGAAGATGAAGAAAAAGGTCCACTTGGGCATCGTTTTGACTTCCGACGCCTTTTATGGCGAGAACAATGGAGCTACGTTGCGATTCGGTGAGGCAAACGTTTTGTCGGTCGAGATGGAATGCTCCGCCATTTTCACGCTCACAGGGTTGAAAGGGCTGAGGTCCGGGGCCATTTTGGCGGTTGATGGCAATCTCGTAAAGGGGATAAAGAAGGGCGAGTTTGAACCCGGTGAGAGAACAGGAGAGCTAGATGAACGCGTTCAAAGGGCAATTGAAGACGAAATTAGAATAACCATCGAAGCTGTGAAACTACTTGAAAGTGGCGCGCGCACGAGAATCTCTGTAACTCCATGATGAAGGGACCGTAGCATCCGTTTAGAAGGAAAATAGTGAAAATACTGGGAACATAAAAAATAAAAAAGGGGTGGGGAATTAGCCAAAGATTTCTCGCCAATAGGCAACCGTGTCTCCGTCAGTTGCTCTAGGGACCGTTATTTCTCCGGTGTTTAACTTGCTCTCGAATTCCGCTAGGCCTTCCCATACCCAAGCTGGCTGAGCATCTCTCATCGCCTCTACGTCCGCCTTGATCTC
The DNA here is from genome assembly GCA_014859755.1 of Candidatus Bathyarchaeota archaeon. GTDB lineage: Archaea > Thermoproteota > Bathyarchaeia > Bathyarchaeales > Bathyarchaeaceae > Kmv02. The sequence goes on along the minus strand of JACUTO010000005.1, from coordinate 5,006 downwards.
GTCGGGAGAAGCCGGAAGCTTCTGTTCTCCCGTCATCTCTTCATAAGCGATTCCGAACTGAATAAAGTCATCAAGCATTTCGAGGTTGCTTATGCCCGATGCGCCTTCTTCTATCCCAAGCATGAGAATCCCGTTGGTTTCTTCCACGCCTTCTTTGAATGTGCCTTCACGGACCAACTGGCAGAGGTACACGACGGCCTGGTCGATCCTCTTCATCCCACTACCTATGACCAAACCCGGCTTCATCCAATCCTGATCCGCGTCGACCCCAAGGATGAACGGCGGCTCGCCTTTGGGTATGTTATTTGCCGTGTGGTATTCCTCAACTGCATCAAACACTCCAAGCCCTGTCGCACCTGCTGCCCCCCAGACTGTAGCTACGTCATAAGCAAGCTGAGCTTCTGCAGTTGTTTTCCCCAGCGCGGGGTCACCAAAGGTTCCGGTGTAATCATAGATTATTCTTTCCTTTATCGGGGTCTCCCCTATCCCCGGCGCCGTCTCTCCGAACTTGCTTTCGTACCAACCGCCCTCACCTATGCTCCAGTTGAGCCCCCACTTAAATCCGATTTCGTAGGCCCACACAGGCGGAATCTCCATACCAAACACAGCGCTGACGTAGGACTTGTTATAGGCGGCGGCTATCAGTCCCGCGAGAACACCTTCCAAAGCACCACTCTGCTCCTCACGGAAAAGGACACCAAGCGTGCCAGGGGTTAGGGGAAGCTGTTCCCATGAGGGGACGAAATCTATGCAGGCGAAGTTTTGCTGAGGATATTTTTGTGCCACTGTCGCGGTGGCTTCGGTCAACAAGAACCCGATTGGTATGATTAAATCATAGTCACCTGAAGCCGCCAGTTCTTCCAAATTTGGAAGGTAATCCGCTGGGGTAGTGCTGACGACCTCGGTGACCTTGTCCACAATCCCCTGCTCTTTAGCTAAGTCGCATCCCCGGAATCCCATATCATTAAAAGACATGTCTCCCCTTCCACCGACATCGGTGACCATGGCGATCCAGATCTCACCAGGTTTCTTACCAGGTGGGGCACGAGTCGCGAGGTATATACCGATTCCAGCAATTATAACAATCACAATCGCTACGACAACCACAATTGACTTTGCGATTCCTTTACTATTCATTCTTACCTACCTCTTTACTCGGTTGAATTTAATGAAGTCAACATAAAAGATTTTCCCTTCTTCTCCCGAATCGAAAAAACCAACATTGTTAGTCATAAATCGTTCTAATTCCAAACACCCTCGGGGTTTTATTCCTCCACTTTTCCCATTATCAATTTACTAATTTCTTCCGATGAGGTGTCATTTTTTCCAAAATCCCCCACTTTTATTCCGTGCTCCAAAACAACGAGTCTGTCAGCAACAGGCCAAACATGTGAGAGGTTGTGAGATATGAAAATGACCGAGAGCCCTCGCTTTTTCATCCCCCTAATACTTTCTAGCACTTTCTGTGTTTCTGCGAGCGACAAAGAAGCCGTCGGTTCGTCTAAAACAGCAAGTTTGACTCCAAAATATATGCACCTCCCTATGCTCACAGCTTGTTGCTCCCCTCCAGACAAGGTCGAAACCACCCTTTTTTCTGGCGATGCGATTCTGATGCCGATATCATTCAAAACGTTTTTGGCTATTTCGTTCATCTTTTTCTTATCCAAAATGCGGAGGGGCCCAACGCGCTTGGTGATCTCCTTCCCCAGAAAAAAGTTTTCAGTCACACTCATCGGGGCCACTAATCCTAAACGCTGATGAACGGTTTCAATACCCATAGACCTGGCCTCCGCTGGAGAAGAAAATTTCACTTTTTTCCCTTCAATGTAGATTTCCCCCTCATCCGGAAGGTACACGCCTGTTAGGATTTTTATCAAAGTTGACTTACCGGCGCCGTTGTCACCCACTAACGCTACAACTTCGCCATAACCAACTTTAAAATCCACGCTTCTCAAAGCCCAAAATCCATCAAAGCTTTTGCTGATTTTTCTCATTTCCACAAGAAGCTTTTTCTTCCTCATGTTCTTCTCCTGAATAACTTTGCAAACAACCTAAAAACTCATAAGGTCCTTAAAAATTTATAGTTGAAACACTTACCTAATAAGATTATGTAAACGAAATGAAGATGAGTTGATGGGAGTTAAATGGATTCGTTAAGTGAGCACCTCTCAGAGCTGGCCAAGCCTTTTTCTCAAAGTCTTTTCGCAATAGGTATAGGGCTTGCAGTTGGGGCCTTTTTTTTAGCTATTTTCGGCCATGACCCATTGGTCGGATTTTACTACTTATTTAAAGGCGCATTTTTTTCTGAGGTAGGGCTGGCATCGACGCTGAATTACGCGACAGTTCTCATGTTGACCGGAATCACGTTTGGCTTGGGGATGAGGGCGGGACTCTTCAACATCGGAGCCGAGGGCCAGCTGATGGCGGGAGCCCTAGCTGCCGTCGCCGCTAGCACCTTTTCTCTCCCTCCAGGCGTTCACCTGTTAGTAGGAATTATTTTTGCCATGATGGCTGGAGCCTCATGGGCCATCCCTGTCGCCGTTCTTAAAGTCAAAAAAGGTGTCCATGAGGTCGTGTCGACGATCATGCTAAATTGGATAGCATTCTATCTCTGTTTATATCTGGTGCTGGGGCCCCTTCTGAATCCGGCGAGATCCGATATATCGATAACAATTCGGTTAAACTCTCGCTTCCCCCTTTTATTCAGCACTTTGAGCACAGTTATATTCGTAGCTATATTATTTGCAGTCATCGTTTACATTGTTATATGGCATACGAGGCTAGGCTGTGAAATAAGAGCAGTCGGCTTTGATCAGGAGTCTGCACGTTATATGGGAATTAATCCAGGGCGCGCAATGGCTATCGGCTTTTTCATCGGAGGATTGGCAGCTGGCCTAGCAGGAGGCGCTTTGATCATGGGCTTTCCTCCAGATTACGCTGTTTACATAGACCTTTCAAATGTCGTAACCTACGGTTTCGCGGGAATCGCTGTTGCCTTAATCGGTAGAAATAATCCATTGGGCACGATATTTTCCTCTGTTTTCTTCGGCGCGCTGTGGTCAGGAAAAAGGCTCATGCAGATATCCGCGGGCATCCCTGTGGAAATCGTGAATGTCGTATCTGGCATCATCGTGATATCCATCGCCATTCCCGAGCTGTTAATCCTCATCAAAAAAAAGACTGAAGGAAAATCGGTACGATGATCAAGATCCGAACGAAGCTGGTTTTGGGAATTGTTTCCGTTGCTGTACTCCTTTATGTCTCGCAGTCGGCTGGGCTAAAGGTACCCAGCCTCATAATGACTTCACTTCACGCCATGGTTCCGCTGGGATTAGTGGCGGTTGGTGAGGTTGTTAACGAGAGGGCCGGCACGGTCAATATAGGCCTGGAGGGCATATTGCTGCTGAGCTCTTTCGCCGCAGTTTACGGTACGGAGATTTCGAGGAACTGGGGTGTTGGGATACTCGTTGGGATGATAACGGGCGCATCGATCGGGCTAATTCATGGTCTGATAAGCATCTATGCAAAAGGGGATCAGGTAATTAGTGGAGTGGGTGTTAACCTCTTCGCCGCCGGATTTGTCGCTTATGGCATTTGGACTATCTGGATACCGGGTGGCCACATGCTTTCGCCAGGTTTGTCAGTACCCCGCATATACACGCCTTGGGGAGGTCTAAGTTGGTTCATCCTTATGACAATAGCCTTGGTTCTCGCGGTTTACTTCGTTTTTTACAATACAACTTGGGGGGTCTGGCTTAGAGCGGCTGGGGAGAACCCGGGAGCCGTCGATACTTCTGGGATCAACGTTTTTCAACTCAGACTTTTCGCGTGTATTTTTGGTGCAATGTTGGCAGGCTTGGCTGGAGCTTTCATGAGCCTCGACTGGATTCATATGACTACCAAAGGCTTGCCGGCTGGGCGGGGTTTCATCGCACTCGCTTGCGTCGTGTTCAGTGGGTTGGAACCCATTTCAGCCCTTGGAGCCGCTGTTCTTTTTGGCTTTTGCGATGCACTGAGCATATGGATAATGGCTATTCCCAAGCTTGTACCTCTTATCCCTCCAGGTGTCAATAATTTCGTAAAGATAATTCCTTACATTGTCACTTTAGTGGCGGTTACGGTCGTGATAGGCAAACGGAGGTTCCCCAGAAGCGTAGGGCGACCTTATCGGAGAGAGGAGATTTAGTGGGATGATCATGTGCGCGCGCGCATAATAGGTTAATTTCGCCTGAAAGCATCTCCTGAACCGATACGATATCGAAAATTGCTCACGGAATCATCGTTTTGGGTAGCACTTCTAACCGCAGCCTTAGGTCTACGGCTCATAGGACACGGTGTTTTGCCGGTTCCCTTTGTGTAGTGTCATGATATCCCGCTTGGCTTAAACCTCCACTCTCTTCGATATGCCTTCTGCCCTTTTGTCAAAGCGTCTATGTATACTCCGAGAGACTTGAGTTTTAGCCTAGCGACTCTTTCGTCGACTTCACGCGGCACCTTGTAGACCCTGTTCCGTAGTTTTCCTCGCTTCCTCACCAAGAGCCTCACCGACTCGGCTTGTAGAGCGAAACTCAAGTCCATAATCTCGACGGCGTGTCCCTGACCGCAAACCAGATTCACCAGCCTTCCACCCCCTAGCAGGCAGAGCCTCCTTCCGTCCCTCAGCTTGTACACCCAGACTAGTTTTTCTCCATATGGAGTCCCGAACTTCCGCACGGGCTTCTTATCCACGCTTAGCGACTCAAGGTCTGGGATGGATATCTCCACGTCAAAGTGTCCTGCGTTGCAAAGGATGCACCCATCCTTCGCCACCTCTAGGTGCTCCTCCCTCACGATGTCTCTCATGCCTGTGGCTGTAATCACAACGTCAGCCTCCTTGATGGCGTCGGCCATTCTCATAACACGGAAGCCTTCCATACACGCCTCAAAAGCCTTAATAGGATCAACCTCGGTAACGATGACCCTTGCGCCCATTCCACGAGCTCTTTTCGCCACACCTTGACCCACCC
>JACUTO010000152.1 GCA_014859755.1 Candidatus Bathyarchaeota archaeon | reverse complement strand
GTGTCCGTGAAGCAGCTCATGGTTTCCTCTATGTTAATGTGTCTCCTTGAAACCGTACTGTAAAAAGCCAACACGCATCCAGGTGTATCTATTATTTCATCTGGACTGCGGATGATAACGGTTGCCAAATTCTGTTTCTTGTCTAAAACATCCTTTTCCCGAAACATGGAGCAGATTTCATCGAACAATTTTTGATCGAACACCAACGTAATTGCAGACATGCCCTCTATGACTTGGAAAATTTCTTCTGGAAAATCAACTAAGGTTTTTCTAATTTTCTCTAAATTTCTTTTCGTTTTCTCAACAGAAACTTTAGCCACATCGGTTCTGATGTTTATGACACTCCCCGCAACAACTTTCGCCATCCTACCTCGCAATGGTTTGTAGCCCGCCTTCGCTCGCTTAACCGAAGTTATTAGGCTTTCAAGTTTGACGTGCCGACCTAGAATTTCTTCCACCTTTGGCTTCAACATCCTCGCTATGGCGCTGTAGTTGCCGTAGTCCCTCTGCAAAGCGTCTTGCAGTGAGAGGTCACCGTCTATTAGGTTCTGCACGATTTTGGAAACTGAATTGACCATTTTCGGTCACTTTTGCCCAATTTATTATTATATTGACCAAAAACCATATAAGACTTTCCCGAAGTAACATCGCTGAAACTGGGAAGAAAAATGAAGGACACGATCTTATTAGCATACTCCGGTGGACTGGACACATCCGTATTGGTAAAATGGCTACAAGAAAAATATGATGTGGACTTGATAACAGTAATCCTAGACGTGGGGCAACAAAACGATTTAAAAGAAATTGAAGAGAAGGCAAAAAGTCTCGGAGTTAAAAAGCATTACTCAATAGACGCCAAAGAAGAGTTTGCTACCAACCACGTTTTTCCAGCCATAAAGGCAAACGCCCTCTACGAAGGAAAATACCCATTAAGCACCGCGTTGGCACGCCCACTAATCGCATCAAAAATCGTTGAAATCGCCGAGAAAGAAGGAGCAACAACCGTTGCCCATGGATGCACCGGAAAGGGCAACGACCAAGTTCGTTTCGACGTGACAATTAAGGCTCTTGCTCCGAATCTGAAAGTAATGGCTCCAGTTCGGGAGTGGGGATTAACAAGAGACGAAGAAATGAAGTTTGCAAAGGCAAACGGAATCCAAATATCTTGTCTATCCAATCCCTACAGCATAGACCAAAACCTATGGGGCAGATCAATAGAGTGCGGACCCCTAGAAAATCCAGAACAAGAACCGCCGGAAGAGGTTTTTGAGTGGACGGTTCCCCCTGAAAAGGCACCCGACAAACCTGAATACCTCACCATCAAATTCGAATACGGCGTCCCATGCGCCATGAACGGAGAGAACCTACATCCTGTAACCTTAATCCAGACACTAAACAAGATCGCTGGAGAACACGGCGTTGGACGCATCGACCACATGGAGGACCGGCTAGTAGGAATCAAATCAAGGGAAGTCTACGAATGTCCAGCTGCCACGGTTCTTCTGGAAGCCCACAAAGACCTAGAGAAAATGGTTCTAACACGCCACGAGGTCTTGTTTAAACAGCAGATTGACGCTCAATGGACGTTCCTAGTCTATACGGGCTTGTGGATGGACCCGCTGAGGGAAGACCTTGAAGCCTTCATTGACAAGACTCAGGAGTGCGTATGCGGCGAGGTCAAAGTGAAACTGTATAAGGGAGGAGTTCAACTTGTCGGACGCTCCTCACCCATGTCCCTTTACGACCTAAACCTAGCAACGTATGACATTCAAACCAACTTCAACCAGTCCTATTCCGAAGGCTTCATCGAGCTTTGGGGACTACCCACAAGGGTATCCAACATTTTGAAAACGAAAACAAAGAAAACCTAGAGAGTGGTTGAGACGTCTCGGATTTTACGGGGAGGAAGACTAACTTCTGTAAGAAGAGACGTGGTGAAATTCACTTCTTCCATTAAAAGCGATAAGAGATTGCTGAAGCCAGTAATCAAGATTAATGAAGCCCATGTGGCCATGTTGATGGAACAGAAAATCATCGAGTGGTCTAATGGGGTCAGGCTTCTTCAGGCTTTAAGCGAACTGGAATCCAAGATGAAATTGAAGCCCTCCCTTGAAGATGTTCACGTAGCCGTTGAAGAAGAAGTCAACAAGAAAGTTGGTCCGGAAATAGGCGGAAACTTGCACGTCGCAAAAAGTAGGAATGATCAGGTGTCGACAGCCATTAGGATGGAACTCCGCCAAAATCTACTCGATCTTATGATTTCAGTGATAAAACTGCAAGAAGCCTTAACCAAACTAGCTGAGAAACACGTTAGAACGGTTGTTCCAGGATACACGCATCTGCATCCAGCCCAACCCGTAACCTTCGCCCATTATCTCCTATCCTACATGGATATGTTGGAGAGAGACTTACAGAGGCTAGAGGAGACCTACCAACGAGTCAATCTGTGTCCCATGGGCGCAGGGGCATTAGCAACCTCAAGTTTTCCAATAAACCGCGACAGAATAGCAGAATTACTAGGTTTCAGCGGAGTCCTCGAGAATTCCATAGACGCTGTAAGTAGCCGAGACTTTGTTTTAGAAATCATGGCAGACCTTACAATAATCGCCGTTGACATTAGCCGATTGGTCGAAGATTTGATCCTTTGGAGTTCCCCTGATTTTGGGATAATCGAGCTCCCTGACCGTTTTTCGTTCACCAGCAGCATAATGCCGCAAAAAAAGAATCCAGATGTTCTCGAGGTTATCCGTGCGAAGATGAGTCACGTCCTCGGCAACTTTTTGACGTCTGCAATCACAATGAAGGCGCTGCCATCCAGTTACAACATGGACTTCCAAGAGATTACTCCTCGGCTTTGGGAATCTCTAGAAAATGTTACCAGTTCGTTGGATATGCTTTCAAAACTCGTCGCAAACTTAAAGGTATTCAAAAACGTTTTCAGTAAACCCCTCCTCAGCTTCTCAACTTCAACGGAACTGGCTAATACGCTCGTTCGAAAGTATAAGGTTCCATTTAGAACAGCGCACAAAATAGTTGGTTCGCTGATCAGAATCTTGACAGAGGAGAAATTAACTTTCTCTGACGTGACACCGGAATTACTGCAAAAAGTTATCCAAGATTCCTCGGGTCTCTCGTTGAACATCAACGCAAGAGACATACATGAATCCACTGACCCCTTGAAATTCGTTGAAAGCCACAAAGCCAGAGGCGGTCCATCTCCAACAGAAGTCAAAAGAATGCTCAAAGTTCGAAAACAGTGGACGACTCTGTCAAGGTCAAACTTGTCGAAGAAAAAACTCGAACTGGACGAAACTGACGACCGACTGCAATCTCTAGTCCAGTCTTATTCATCTTCAGACAACGCGAGCATCGCAAAGCTTAAAACCTCGAATAGGTAGGTAGGATAGGGCTTTGGAGGCACGCCTTAATACTCTGAAACCCGGAAAAGCTGTTCTAGTTTTAGAAGACGGCTCCCACTTTTTCGGTCATGGCTTTGGAGCGGTAAAGAAGGTCTCAGGCGAAATTGTCTTTTCAACTTCCATGGTCGGGTACCCCGAGGCACTGACAGACCCGTCCTATAAAGGCCAGATCTTAACGTTAACCTACCCTCTTGTTGGTAACTATGGGGTTCCACCCTACGACCTTGAACTAGGCATTCCACGATATTTCGAGTCTGAAAGCATCAAGGTAACAGGCCTCGTTATCCACGAATTATGCAAGAAGCCTTACCACTGGGCATCCACCAAAACCTTGGAAGAATGGCTCAAAAATGAAAACGTTCCAGGCATATACGGAATCGACACCCGAAAACTCACAAAGAAACTCAGAGTCAAAGGCGTCATGCTCGGAATTTTGCAGGTGTACGAAGAGGGAGAAGAGCCTAACCTTGAAAAACTTTTGAAAGAAGTGGACACGGTTCCAGATCCAAAATTAAGAGACTTGGTCGGAGAGGTAACGGTCAAAGAGCCTGTTCATCATGAAGTTGGAGGAAACAAAGTAGTTGCTTTGATTGACTGCGG
>JACUTO010000151.1 GCA_014859755.1 Candidatus Bathyarchaeota archaeon | reverse complement strand
AAATTCCGAGGTCCACTTTTCTTTTGAGTATCTCGCTCAATTCGTTTTCTACGTGGACTAGGTCTAGAAGGCTCTTGGGCTTGTTCTTGTCAAACTCTATCGCCATGTCAACGTCGCTTTTGCCTTTTTGTTCCCCTCTGACGAATGAGCCAAATATGGCCAGAAATACTATGTCGTTTTCTTCGCAGATTTTAACTAGCTTTTCTTCTAACCCTCTTTTCCTTAGTTGGGGAGGTAGATTTTTGATTTCTATCATTTTTGGACTCGTAACCCTATGTCAATTTGTAGCTATATCTTTTATTTACCCATTCCTCTTTGCTTTGGGGCTTGCAGCCTTAGGCACATGGTTAGTCAATCGAACGAGAAGAAAAAAAGACTCACTGTTCCAAAAATAATTGTGCTGAAAAAACTAAGAGGATCGCTGTTCTTTCATGCTTGCATTTTGAATTAGAGTTAGCCACTTGTTTTTACCTTTCACGGTTATTCCACAAGCTTCTGCTGGTGTTTTTCCTTTCAAGCCTTGATGTGGTCTTATGTAGTTGTGAAGGATTTGATACCCCTTCAGTATCGGTGTATCCTCTTTCTTCAGTCCCTTCATCACCTTTTCTCGGCCTCTGATCTCTCTATTGAACCTGCCATCCCACTGTCGTTCACATCTCCCTTCAACTTGATATCCCTTACATGTCTTGTTCTGAGGTTTTTAAGCGTCTAGATTCTATAGAGAACTGCTTAGGGTAGAGGGTAAAGGGATTAACTTGAACGCATATCAGAGAGAAACTAGGGCTTCCATAGAAGCTTCCAAACAACTTATAGGTCAGGATGATGGAAAAAGATATTGGGTTAATCCGAGAAAAGGTAGGAACACAGGCAATCTGAAGGTTGAAGAAAGTGTCCAAAATAATACAAGATATTGAACTAAGAAAGATACGTCCAAACAGGTTAAATCCGAGATTACACATTAACATTGAGAGTTTGAATGAGCTTGCCAGAAGTATTAAGAATGTTGGTCTTCTTGAACCTTTGATAGTTCGACCGTTCGAAGATGGTTATGAAGTTGTAGTTGGAGAAAGAAGGTACCGTGCGAGTCAACAAGCAAATCTTGAGCGAGTCCCAGTAATAGTTCGAGAATATACTGATGACCAAGTCATAGAGCTTAACTTGATTGAAAATATCCAGAGAGAAGACCTTAGTGGAGTGGAGAAGGGACGAAGTTGTGGAAAATTGATGGAAAAGTACCCACACAAATATCCATCCCAAAAAGTTCTTGCTGAAAAAATTGGTGTTACTGAGTCAGTTGTAAGCGAATGGCTTCGATTAACAAGGGCTCCAGAGGAAATACAAAGAATGGTTGCCCCAGTTGAACCAGTGAGAAAGGCTGTTCCGAAAGGAAAGATAGATTGGAAAACAGCCGTCAGAATAACTCAGCGAATCAAAGAGCCAGAAAGACAAATAGAAGTTGCTCGGGAGCTTGCTAAAAAACCTACACGTAGTCGTGAATTTCAGACAGTGATTAGAACAGCAGCCAAAGAACCTAGCAGATCAGTCAAAGAGATAGTAAAAGAGATTGCAGAAAAGCCCTATCAACTTCCTTTTAGACTCTCTCATATGAAACCGATACTAGATGATATCAAGGTTCAAACATCGAGAACTGGCGTTCCAGACCCGAAAGTCAAAGTTGGAGCTGTTGTTCATGCTTCGGTTTGGGAACCTCATTTTGCAGACTTGCGAATCACAATGATTGAAAGGAAGAGACTGAGATATTTCGACGAAGAGGATGCAAAGAAGGAAGGAGGCTATACATTAGAACAATTCAAGAGAGTTTGGAAAGAAATTCATGGAGAGTGGAATGAAGACCAATTCGTTTACGTTATTCATTTTGAAAAGGTGGATTAGGTGGCATGGGAGAAAGAATCTATCATCATTTTGGTTAAGGCTGCGCCTAATTGGAGTAAGAAATACAAGAAGTATCAGATTTGCACTGCTGGAATTAGTCAAGATGATGGTTGGCGTAGGCTTTATCCTTTCCCTGAAAAAAACATGATTAAGAAGGATATTCATGTTTGGGACATAATTGAAGTTGAGGCATCCAAACCTAGTGATAACCGTCGCCCTGAAAGTCGTAAGATAAAACCTGAGTCCATAGTGAAGAGAGGACATTTAGAAAGTCGGCGGGAGAGAAGAGACTTCCTGGATAGGATAACTGAACAGTCGTTAGAGATTCCGTTGAATGAGAGGAGAACAATGACTCTAATTAGACCAAGTATTGACGCTTTTAGGATAGTGAAAAGACCACCAGAACCAAAGCAATTCACTTTGGAAGGAAAAACATTCAAACTCAGACCTTATGGCGATGTTGGATTATACTATAGATGGAGTTGCCCCAAATCTTGTCGATATTGTCAAGAAAGACCTCATGTTATGGAATGTTTTGATTGGGGAGCTAACATTCTATACAAAAGATATCCAAATGAAGAGGAAGCTAAAGTGAAAGTGAGGCACAAATGCTACTACGAGATGAAATATGAAAACGATACATGGTTTGCTCTAGGTACTCATAGTCTACGACCTTGGAAAAGATGGATGATAGTAGGACTTTTATGGATGAAAAAACAAGAGCAATCTCAACCATTAACCAATTTCATCAACATGGCCAACTGATTGTGATTCCATCCCACGAAAGTTAACACCCTCTCCCATTCAACGAAGACTCAACAGAACCTTTTCTTCTACATTCATTAGTCCCAAAGACCCCGTTGGTTAACGTGGAAAACCTTTAATCGCCCGAAGAGTTTAGCGAGAGTGACAATGCCAAGACATTATGTGTACAGATTGAGTTGTGATAGAGGTTTTGCACCTAATGTAGAATATGGCATGTGTTCGTTGAGTGGGTGCAAGTCAAATACGGTTGAACTATGGGCGGAAAAGGGTAGTTGGGTGATTGGCATTGGAGGAAAAAACACTGGCAAGCCTAACAAACTGATATTTGCTATGAATGCGGAAGAGAATCTACCCTATAGAGAATTCAGAAGGAAATATCCTGAGAAGAGTAAATACTTATCTTCTAAAACTGCTGGAACAAACGTATTAGTTTCACGGGAATTCTATTATTTCGGAAACAAGGCTATCGAGTTTCCAGACCATTTGAAGCATATCATCTGGGACAGACAAGGCTGTAAACGTGTATCAGACAAAGACATAAACAAACTGGAGAGGTATTTGACGGAGAGATATGACTATGGAAAAATAGGAAATCCAAACAACCAAAATGGATGTGCCTCTTACACATCTAGAACCTAGTCGTATCTGTGTCTATGAGCTGAAGTCCCTTTGGTTAACACGGGAAAGCTTTTGCCATGCAAGTCCCTTAGGGTTAACAGAACCTGGAATCGCTCTATACGGCGTTTTTGATCTGATGTTATGTGGGGTCTTATAGAGTTCTTATGAACCGTCAATGTCTTTATGCAAATGATTAATAGATCCCCTGCTTAGAGTGTTTTTCATGAATGGTTGGTGTGTTTGGGTTACTGGTTTGCCTGGCAGCGGCAAATCCGTCGTCTCCCAAGCCCTACACAAACTCCTCAAACAAAAAGGCATCCACGCCCAACTATTACCATCAGACGCTCTACGCAAGGTATTAACTCCCAAACCCACCTATTCGCTTGAAGAACGCGACACAGTCTACCAGACACTCGTCTACATAGCCAAACTCCTAACCCAAAACAACGTAAACGTCATAATAGACGCAACAGGCAACCTAAGACGCTACAGAGAAAACGCAAGAAAACAAATCCCCAACTATATAGAAGCTTATCTAGAATGCCCATTAGAAGTCTGCATAGAACGCGAAACAAAAAGAGGAAAAACCTATCAAGCACCCAAAAAAATCTACACGCGAGCCAGAGAAGGCAAAGCCCCAACCGTGCCAGGCATAGGACAACCATACGAGCCTCCATTAAACCCTGAAATAACAATAAACACAACAATGTATAAGCCAGAACAAGCCGCCCAAAAAATCCTAGAGCTAATAATCAAAAGCTGTCAATAAC
>JACUTO010000150.1 GCA_014859755.1 Candidatus Bathyarchaeota archaeon | reverse complement strand
TCCTAACATAAGATAGCCCAAGCAACAAATTAATTTCTAAACAGCCTAGCGCGCACTCAAGAAACCGATCAACAAATCCCGGGGTAATCGTCAAATGTCACTTGTTTCCCGTCTACTGCTTTTAAGGCTTCAAGGGCATGCGCGCGCATGTTTCGAAAGCGCTTAAAAATACTTGATAGCGAAAAGATGTCATGGAATATTATTGGTTCATCGTCATTTCAAAATAGGAGCTTTCCCAGGAAATGGGAAAAATATATGATATAATACTAGCTCATAACAAACGTAAAGGTAAAAACTTTTTGAAGCGGCTGAGCGGAAAAAACCACTATTCGTCTACACGATAGGCACGACAGAAACAGAAAAGATTCCGGACATATCAGCTGCGGGGAAGCATCCAGAGCTAACCGACTATACACCGCCTGCGGACGTTGAACTTCTTCTCTCAGGAAGATGTAAATGCATCCTTGGTGTGCCTGTGACGCCGCAGGTAATACCGACACCAGCCCTGATCACCCCGTCAGCACTTAGACTTGCAAACATACTTGCTCTCGTGGCAAACGGCGGGCTGAAGATAAACCCGTGTGTGCCTTTCTTGGATCTGGGAGGAAGACCTGGAAGGGACATAAGAACTGGAAAGGCTGTGGACGATGTTGAAGAAGTCATACAAAGAGTGAGGCATGCATGCTATTTCTTATTTAGAGCCCGAGTATACATGTTTGATGAAACGCCTGCTATCAGTCCTCCAACAGCATCATTTGAAATTGGCCCGAGCTTCTTTAAAATTCCTGGCTTGGCTTGATCGAACCGAATGAACTCGAAAATCCCTCTTGCTCCTGCGATGTAGTTGGCTATGGTCATTCCCAATAGCTCATCGGCTACGAGCCCTGGGCGGCCCATGAACCTTTCCTTTGTCAAGCCTGGAACCAAGCCGGATTTCGCGTCCTCTTCTGCACGGAAACATGCAACCTCTAGGCAAGAAACGTTCACGTCGGATAAGGTTTCTTTGAACTCTTCCTCAAGTAATTTGGCGGCTTTCTCCTTCGTTTCCACACCGGGATGAGGGACAAACAGCTCCAAAGCAGTGTTTACAAGATCATCTAACATAATCCCTCGTTCCTCCAAATACTTAAGCAATGGCAAGTTTAGGGTGCTGGGTTTCATATTCACCACGAATTTTGATTGGGCTCAATTTCTTAATAAGGGTATTCTATATTTTGAGAGGGAAAAATCTTATATGGCTGGATGAACCAACCAAATACGGAGTTGAAATCGTGCCAACAAAAAGAAAAATAATCGTGCTTGTTCTGGCATTGGTAATAGTTATTGGAGTCACGGGAGTGATTGTTTGGCAACAATTCTACAAACCTGAGGAAGCGGTTGCTGGCCCGATAAGCGTTATAGATGACGTTGGAAGAAACGTTACGATAACCGGGTATCCTCCGGAGAGAATAGTGTCCTTAGCACCTAGTTGTACGGAAATACTTTTCGCTCTAGGACTAGGAGACAAGGTCGTTGGTGTGGACGAGTATTCCGATTATCCTCCAGAGGTCAAAGAGAGGGTTGAGGCGGGTAACTTAACAACAGTGGGATCCTTTGAGGCAATTAGTATAGAGTTGGTTGTGGGCTTAGAACCTGATTTGATTCTGGCAACAGGGGGAGTACAACGCGTAGTAGTTGAAAGCCTGGAAGGACTTGGTCAACCCGTCGTAGTTCTATACCCAAAAGGGTTTGATGGTACACTTGCCGATATCTCTTTGGCCGGAAAAGCCACGGGACAAATCGACAAGGCGGAAGCACTTGTAGCTGACATGCAGAGAAAAGCTCAAGAAATCGCTGACAAAACACGAGATGCGCCTAAACCACGTGTCTACATTGAATACTTTTTTGATGGAGGATACTGGAGTTATGGAGGGGGATCAGATGTTAACGAATTGGTCTCTATGGCAGGTGGAATAAATGTCTTTGCAGGTTTCGCGTCTGCATACCTATCAACATCTACAGAAGAAATACTCAAGGCAAATCCAGAGATCATAATAATCTCTAAAGGCGCCATGGCAATATCTAGTGGGCTTACACCAGAAGAAATCAAAAAGCGGCCTGGTTGGAGCGAGATTTACGCAGTGCAAAAAGATCAAATATACGAAATAGAGGAAAGTATCCTCGTGAGACCTAGTCCAAGAGTGGTGAATGCCCTCGAAGCACTCGCTAATCTGTTACATCCTGAATTATTTGGTTGATGATGTGGTCGACGAGGAGTGATGACGAACATTTATCATATTGTGCGTTACACTTATGATAACTCCATTTATGTCCACTTTCAAGGATGCAACTTTCGATGTAAAGGCTGTTTATTGAAGCAAACGATATGGGACTGCCATCTTACTGATGATGTTCAACGTCGCCTTCAAGCCATTAAAGATTTTAGACAATTATCTTTGAGCGAATTTAAGACTGTTGTTAAAAAGCTTAATGTAAAAATAGCTATTTTAGGAGGGGGAGAGCCCACTCTTGATGAAGAGTTGCCAGATGTAATCGATTTGCTCAATGGTCTCGATATTGAAACTCGCCTATTGACCAATGGTCATATTCTAAACGAAAAATTCATAGAAAAATTGGAGGAAGTAGAACTCTCAAATACTTGTATAAGTATTAAAGCGCATGACGACAGCATTCATCGATTTTACACAGGACAAACTAACAAGTCAGTTTTGGATAATTTCAAGCTTCTCGCCAAAAGTCGAATCAAACTTATGGTAGAAAGCGTCTTAATCCCAGGATTGATTGAGCCTGATGAAATTGAGAGAATAGCTAGGTTTATTGCAAGCATCAATCCATCAATACCGTTTAGAATTGATGGTTTTATTCCAATCCATGATGTACCATGGCGACGGTCTTCTCCAAAGGAAGTGATTAGAGCAACACAAATAGCCAAGAGGTATTTAGAGAACGTTTACTATATCCACAGCGATACAGAACAGAAAGGACAAGCTATTAACGTCTATCCAATAATAAAGGACGATAATCTTGTCCCACACCATTGAGGTGGAGGTTATATGATGAACCTGTCACTCAAGGACCTTACTCTTAGCGGCGAAATAGTGCATTTATGTAAACTAAGCGACCTCTTAAATACTGAGCATAGCCACCTGTCAATCATCATAGAAAAGCGAAGGCCTAGATCAGCAAACGTTGCCCAAGAGAAGTTGATGGGATATGCGTAATAACTCGTGGATGAAGGCTGCCGGCCTCTTTTCTGGTGGTAAAGATTCCCTCTACGCGATGTATCTCACTGAAAAGCAAGGTGTCAAAGTTGAACATTTAATATGTTTAATTCCAAGTTTTTCCTTTCCCTCACCTCACGCGGAGAACATTGATGCCTTAAAAATACTCGCGGAATCCATGAAGAAGAGTCTCACAATCGTAGACCTCCACAAAGGAGAAGGGGAATTCGTCGAGGCCCTCAAACGTCTCGAAGTGAATGCCCTCGTGGCGGGTGATGTCTTCGTCGAGCAACACGTATCCAACCTCGAGAAGATCTGCGGCAAAGCAGGGGTAGATTTGCTTGAGCCTCTATTCGGAAGGAAGACATCAGACCTTTTCTACGAGATATTTGATTCAGGATTCAAAGCCCTAATAATAGGCGTAGACGTTAGGTATCTCGGGGAGGAATGGTTGGGATTCACATTGAGCACAGAAACTGCTAACACATTTCTATCTGAAACTAAAGATGTGGATCCGCTCGGTGAGAATGGGGAATACCACACAATAGTCATCGAATGCCCCCTTTATCCCAAACCTTTCAAAATAAAATCCTCGGAGAAGATCATCGTAAAAGACCGAAGATATCTTATTCTATCAATCTATCAATCATGTGAAACCTTCTTGAAGCAATCGAAGAGCGTGGATGTGAGTCGATGATAAACATAGTTAGAAAGTGGAAAGGAAGGCGATGACCTCCATGAACCTAAGCGAGGCTGAAGCTGCATATTTCAAGCGGTTCGCTAGATGGAAAATCATCGTTATCCTTCTAACCTTGGCTCTAATAC
>JACUTO010000149.1 GCA_014859755.1 Candidatus Bathyarchaeota archaeon | reverse complement strand
TCTTCAAACCTAGAACATTCTCGTAAAAGTCCACAGCCTTTTTCAAATCTGAAACTGGAAACGTGATGTTTCGAATTTTTTTAATCATAAGGGTTCACCTCCACGAGCTTTGCTAACAATTATATTTTGAAATCGCATATATCATTTATTAACCTCCAGAAGGAAGCGTTATGAAGACTCTAGACCCGAAGTATATTCCAATCTTGGAAGAGAAGTATGGTCGTTACTGGTGGCCGGTAGAATATCCAAAAGAGATTTCAACCGACCCTTTTAAGAACTTGATAATTACCGTTCTTTCTCAGAATACGAGCGAGATAAACTGCGTGAGAGCATATAAAGGACTATCCGCGAAATTCGAAGTCAAACCAGAGGTTTTGGCAAGAGCGAAAACTGAGGAGATAAAGGAGGCTATCAGAAGAGGTGGTCTCTACAACGTCAAATCGAAAAGGATTAAGGAGCTTTCTCAAGCAGTCTTAGACAAGTTTGGTGGAGACATATCTTCGGTTCTCGCCTTGCCCAAAGAAGAAGCGAGGAAAAGGCTTATGGAACTGCCGGGAATCGGCAGGAAAACGGCTGACGTTCTGCTTGCGAATAGGCATTCATATGCTGAAGTTATGGTTGTGGATACCCACATGGAAAGAATAGCGAAAAGGCTTGGCTTGGTTAAGCCAGACGCAAAATACGAAGAAATTCAAAAGGCTCTTAAAGACTTCATACCGTGGGAAAAGGGAGAAAGAACGGGCGGCTTGTTATGGCTTCTGACAAAGTACACTTGCAGAGCAAAGAAGCCTAAATGCCATGAATGCCCAATCAGTGAAATGTGTGACTATGGAAGTAGGGTAAGAAGAGGAACGTAAGAAAAATACTATACAAGTGGTTTCTAGGTCTATACAAAAACCGAAAATTTAGATCATGCCTAAGCAAACAACATGGGGCAAATAGGGTTACTATACATTAATGCAAACGATGTATTTGCCACTTATTTGATTTCTTCTTTTCAGTAAATAAGATCAAAAGCAGCGACGAAACGATGAGGCTGCCAATAAAGTTCACTATAAAGGGTCCCCTTAAGCCATATACTTCTGCTATCGAACCTGCTATTGGTGGGGCAGGTATCCCTGCAAACCATGAGGCGGCTTGATATACGCCAAAAACAAGGGATTTACGCATCCCAGCGATGTCTGTGAAATATGCTTGGAGCGAAATCATAAACAAGGCATTGGAGAGACCAAAGAAGAGATAGGTTGCAACCACCATTAGAGAGTTTACCGCAAAAGCAGTCAATCCAACACCGATTGTTGCCAAGAAACTGCCGAATACTAGAAATGGCTTTCTTTTTTGAAAGACATCGGAAAAGTGGCCTCCAGGAAAGGCAATTATGACGGATCCGATAGATAGCATCGATTGTGTTATTCCCATAATGTATTCTGGAGCTTTCAACTCCGATTCTAGAAAAATAAAATAGTAGGGATTTCCGAACTCGTTGAAGAACTGCCCAATGATAGCTAGAAGAACCAAGACGGTTATACTTTTCTCAATCCTTATTGCTTCTTTTACTTCGGTCAAGGACGCAATAGCCCTTTTTGAAGTTATTTCTCCTTTTTCTAATTTAAGAAGAATCAGAACAATGGCAACCGCCATTAATAGGATCGCCAACAAAAAAGGTACGAATAATCCATGGAAAGAAGCTAGAACGCCGCCTACAATCGGTCCAAGTATGGAACCAACATATCCCAGGGTTGAGACTAAACCAAAAGCTGTCGCACGTTTCTTTTCGCTAGCTGCGGATGAAACCACAGAAAACGATGAAGTCATCCGAAATCCCCAAGCCAATCGTCCAAAAAGCAACCCCAGCGCTACGATAAGCCAGCTAAGTAATAAGTTTGCAATTCCATAGCACAAAATTGCTAACAAGCTACAGAGCAAGCTAATGATGAATATTCTTTTCCTACCGAACCTTTCGCTTAGAGAACCGCCAAGAAAAAAAGCTAGTGCAAGTGAAACATTGTAGAGAGAGGCTACATATCCAATGTTAAGAAAAGAAGCTCCAAGCCTCCATAATAACACCGTTATAAAAGCTGCAACCAGCCCTCCAGAGAATAACGTCGTTCCTGAAGCAATGGCAAGAAGCCACATTGGTCTTTCTAGCCCTAAATATGTTCTTAGTTTACCCATTCAAAGACCATTCCATCCTCATAACGGAAACCACTAAAGCTAGAGAACCACAGCATGTCGTAGACAGGAAATGCAACTATTTCTTAGCGTATTCGTACAGTCCAAATAGGTTTCCGTCAGGATCTGCAAATTTAGCCATTGCATTTCCATTTTCCTTCGATTTTGGAACGACAACTTTTCCTCCTAATTCCACAGCTTTTTCTAGAGCTTCATCAATATCATCTACTAGAATATAAACAAGGACTCCTAAAGGTCTTTCATGTGGAAATCTCCATAATCCGCCGCCTGGTTTTTCACCTGTATTAATTATCCAATATGCGTAGTCCTTGTTCTCATCTCCAGTTATCTTCCAACGAAAAAGGCTTTCATAGAACTTCTTAGACCTTTCCAAATCTCTCACTCGAATCTCAACCCAATTAAATCTGTTTTTCACCCTCAAATCCTCCCACAGACAAATTTTTGTGATCTACTTATCTTATTTTCGGTGTGTAGAGGGATTTGTTAGAACACTTCAATATAAGTATAACCGGCTTTTCCATCCACCACAGCAAAACGTATATGGACAAAAACGTGCTTAGAATAAGCCAGAATTGTCAGTATTCTGGGAGGTGAAAATATGACTAAAGGAAGCTGGAGTCCTCCTAAATGGATGTATCGTGACAAACGACCTTCGAATGACAATGGATACTTCGAAAACATGACCCGAGTTATTTTCTTGGCAGGGTTAAGTTGGAAAATGATTGATAAAAAGTGGCCTAACTTCCAAAAGGCTTTCAAAAACTTTTCCATCGATGAAGTTGCCTTATTCGGTGAATATGACATTAAACGACTCATGAATGATTCAAGCATAGTGAGGAATCGAGCAAAAATAACGGCGACAATCAACAATGCGAAACAACTTCAAAACATAAGAAAAGAACACGGGTCATTCCGGTCTTACCTTAACAGTCTTGACAAATCCAACAACTATACATTGGTCATCAAGGACCTCGGAAAAAAATTTAGTCGCTTAGGACCCTCTACAACACGCATCTTCCTCTACAGTGTCGGAGAAAACATAAAGAGACCAGAAGAATAACCAACTATAGTACTTCATGGCCTGCATCTAGTGCCGCGATTATGTCACTCCAGAAGCAAAGCTAAAAGAAAAAGTGAATGATAAAACGGCAGTGAGGTCACTTCCACTTTTCGTCTAGGACTATGTTTAGTCTCTTTGAGAGTTTCTCTCTGTCACACATCAAGTAATAGTATGCTAGTCCTCTGTAGTTCCTCCAACGATGCTCAGCAAACTCCCTAATTCCGTCTACTGATTCATTTCTTATTTCAGGAAAGAACGCCTTGAATATCTTTGTACTCCAGACATCAATCGGAAATGCATCAGTTCTTTTCAGTCTCCAGAGTAGTGTGCCCTCGGCGAGCCAGGGACCGACCCATTTGATTTTCATCAGCTCCTCCCTTAATATTTTGGTTGGCAATGAAGTCAATCTCTCTAGGTCCAGTTTTCCCTCAACCACCTGCATGGAGAACCATTTGATGCGCTCAGCTCTGAACCCAAGCCTCAACTCCTTTAGTTTATCGACACTAGCTTTTGCCAATTCCTTTGCTAATGGAAACCCGTATTCTGCCCCAAATCGCAGGCCGAATTCTCTTACTAATCCGTCTATCATGCCAACAGCCCTCTGAAAGGAAGTCCACACTAAGCAGAAGCCTATGATCATGCCCTCAAAAAAGGTAGGCGAAGTCTGGATCTTTAACCCATATAAATCGTTCTTTGCATGTCTTAAAACAGGGTCTTCGTTCGCGAGGGAATAGAACTCATCAAGATCATGGTCCAAACTGAACATGATAGAGATTTTCTCCTCGATCTCTTTTTCATCGGTTTTGTTCAAGTCTGAATGAGAATGGGTGAAAACCGACAATT
>JACUTO010000148.1 GCA_014859755.1 Candidatus Bathyarchaeota archaeon | reverse complement strand
AAAAGTCTATTTACTTGTTGCAGGCAACATCGTGGGTTTAGTATGGCATTTTATCAAGTCGTCCTTTGGAGCGGCTTCAGTTTTTTATTTAGGAGCAGATACCTTCAAAATCATAACCGTCGTTATCGGACCCATCATTGATTTGGTATGGATCGTGTCTGTTTGGTCACTTAGTTTATCGGTGCTAGCCTCCGCTAAGAGAAGAAATGAAGGGGATGGAGAGAACAATTGATCTTAGTTTTGAATCTGATTTTCGTATTTTTAGTCATGTTCATGTCAGCCTACCTTGCGAGGCACTATATCTTCACGCTTACAGCGCTGTATCATCAAAAGGGGCAACCTCATCACACTCCTAATGATACGGCTTATCAACCAACGGTGTCAGTTCTGATTCCCGCCCGCAACGAAGAAAAGGTGATTAGGCGAATCCTTCAGAGGATGACCGAGTTGACTTATCCCAAAGAAAAGCTCGAGGTTATTGTGATAGATGACGCGTCCACTGACCAAACAAGCGAAATTGCGGAAGAATTTGCCAAAGAACATGAGTGCATAAAGGTGGTTCATCGGAGCCCAGAGGATGGCGGAAAAGGAAAACCGGCAGCATTGAATCATGGGTTGAAATATGTTACAAGGGAAATTGTCTGTTGTTTTGACGCTGACTATTATCCTCAGAGAGATATTCTTGAGAAACTCACAGTCTGTTTCAAAGACCCTAAAGTTGGAGCCGTGCAAGGAAGAGTTACCGTCCTGAACGAGCCTAACACGCTAGTGACGAGACTTGTTGCATTGGAACGAACCGGGGGTTATCGAGTGGACCAATTTGCTCGGGATAATCTAGGACTCATCCCACAATTCGGCGGGACCGTGGGAGGGTTCAGGCGAAGTTTGATAGAATCTCTGGGCGGATGGGACGCTAACATGCTTGCCGAAGACACAGACCTAACTTTCAAGGTTTATCTTGCGGGTTACAAAGTTCGATACGTGAATGATGCTGAATGCTATGAGGAAGCGGTTGAGAATTGGCGATCTTATTGGCGTCAGCGGTCTCGCTGGGCCAAGGGGCATATGCAATGCGCCTTTAGACACCTATGGCCTCTTGTCAAGAGCAAGAACCTGTGGTTAAGGGAAAAGGTTGATGGTTTTCTGCTGCTTAATGTTTATTTTGTCCCAATTGTTGTGGGACTGGCTTGGGTTCTTGGGGCAACGTTAGTTTTGATTCATCCTCCCTCATGGATTAAAATTCTTTGGGCGACTATACCCATTTCAGTTTATAGTTCTGTGGGAAATTTTGCGCCTTTCTTCGAGGTTGGTATAGGTGCCTATCTGGACGGAAGGAAGCGAATATACTGGCTCATACCTCTACTGCTTTTAACCTTCATGTTTAACATGTTAATCTGCTCTAAAGCTTTGATCGACTTGTGTGTTTCTAAGATTACTGGAAGGAGACAACATGCATGGGCAAAAACGCTTCATAATGGCAGAGGAAACTGTTATTTGGATGAACGCCAAGGAGATGTCCCCCGCGATCTTCCACTTTTTTCTTGATCTATTTGGATCCTAATAGCAACAGAATGTTGAAATCAATAATTTTTTCCAAAAACATTTTACGCTGCAAGAGATGCCAGCCAGCTGTGCCTTTTTGCGGAAACAGTTATATTAAAAATTGCAACAAGAAGGTGAATTAAGATGCAAAATGATTCCGAATCCGATTTCAACTCCATACGTGTTCATCCTCTTAATCCTCGCCTTGTGTGCCTTCATATTCCTTCTCTTCTTACCGTCCATCTTGGAACTAAGAAGACCCAAAGATCCGGGACCACGTAAAATTGCTGAAATCACAACCGAAAAAGACGATTAAACGTGTCTTATTTTGTCGTCTGCTTGCGCGTTTTTTTGAAGACCTGGTAAACTTCTCCAAAACAGAAGGAGAGCACTCTAAAGAAATCAATAAGGGGGTATATAATAGCCCTTGCATATCGCTTATTTTCCAACGCTCTATAAGCGTAGACCGTCATCGTGATAAGTAAAGGTATAATTGTAAATCCAAACAGCAGTAGGGGAAAAATGCTCCAACTTGTTGTAAAAGTCAGAAAGGTCAGCGACCCAACTATTAGCAGCCAAGTTATGAAGCCTGTTAGACTTAGAAAAGACCATGTGGAAACTGCATCCTTCATCCTTTTCCTTTTAAGCAATACTCCGCTTCCCCTGCCATACCGAAAGTTTTGTTTCAAAAATTCCTTAAGCGTTGACCTATGCTTATGCCAGACAAAAACGTTGGGGTCCAGAACCATCTTGTAACCAGCTCTACAAACTCTTTCAGTGAATTCAACTTCATCGAAGCCATACTGAATACTCTCATCAAAACATCCGACTTCTTCGGCTACTTTCCGTCTAAAAGCCATGTTGCATCCTGCTGGATGACGCAGAAACGGCTTCACCATATTTAGTTCTTCTCGCTTCTTGAAGAGCGGCATCAAAGGCACTACGCTGTTGTCGGCGTATTGAGAAACGAAGTCGCCATTAAGTCCCCTTGCGCTTCCTCCTACGCAGCTAACTTGTGGGTCTTTAAAGTTCTCAACGATTTTTGTGATCCAGTTGCTAGGTACTACGCAGTCGCAATCGGTGAAGGCGATGATCTTGCCATTGCTGTTTTTTATTCCAGTGTTTCTTGCGACGTTTAGTCCTTTCTTTCTTTCAACAACCAGCTTTACGGGATATTTTTTGACTATATCCCTAGTTTTGTCTGTTGAGTTTCCATCGACCACGATTACTTCTACTTTCTTTCCGTCGTAGTCTAGTCTCTGAAGAGACTCTAGTAACGGCTCTATAGTCGGTTCTCCGTTTCGCACGGGAACTATAACAGTGACTGAAGGCTGCGATTTGTAGCTTTCCATTACGATCGCTTCGCTTACACGTCGTAGGAATCGACTCTAGGCAATTTATTATTTACGCAAAAAAGCTTTAAGTCAACCTAGTCAACAATGTTTAGGAACATAGAAATGGGTGGGAACCGGGGTTAAACTTTGGGGTTCCATAACTGGTGGTAAGTGTGTCTGAGAAGGGTGAGGGTTGTCCTTCAGTTTCAATTATAGTTGTGAACTTTAACGGAAAAGAACTTTTGAAACCATGTTTGAAGTCTCTCTTGACCACCAATTATCCCAACTTTGAAATCACCCTTGTTGATAACGCTTCAACAGACGGGAGCGTTGAGTCGATAAAGAAGTTGTTCGGTTCATGTCCTTACGTAAAAATTGTTGAAAATCGTGAGAATTTGGGGCATGCTGAAGGCTGCAATGTTGGGGCGCGAGTAGCTAAAGGAAGATATCTTGTTTTTTTGGATAGCGACACGGAATTGAGGGCTGAAGATTGGCTTTGGGAGCTAGTTAAAGTCATGGAGAGCGACGAGTCCATCGGCCTGGCGCAGGCAAAAGTGGTGTTGGCAAAAGACAAGCGTCAGTTAGACTACGTTTGTACAGCTATCGATGCGTTGGGAACATGGGCTGCAACCTATGGCCTAAAAGAAGATAAGCTCAAGGAGAATTTTGAAGTTTTGGCTGCGTCATCTGGTTGTTGCATAGTTAGGAGGGAGGTTTTTAATGAAGCTGGAGGCTTTGACTCAGATTACTTCATTTACGATGATGATACTGACCTTTCCCTGCGATCGAGATTGCTGGGATATAAGATACTCCTTGTTCCGTCCGCCGTCATAGTTCATCGCGGTAGCGTGCTAAGGGGAATAAACAAAAGAACCGTTTATCATTCTGCTAAAAACAGGATGCGCACCATGCTTAAAAACTATGAACTCATAAACCTTTGGTGGAGATTCTTAGTTTTGAGCTTTCTCACGTCTGTAGTTTCGGTTGGCTTTCTTGTTTTGAAGAAGTTCGATGAAGCTAAAGCGACCATGAAGGGCCTACTAAGTTCGGTAACAGGTTTCAGAAAAATATGGATAAAGAGGTCGTTGATGCAGTCCAAGAGGCGCGTAAGAGATGTTGAACTTATGAACAAGGGGCTCATAAGAAATGATGCCCGATCCACATTGCAGGATTTCAAGTTAAAACTAAAACTCATATCGGTGGAACAAATGCGCGCGCGAGAGATTCCTTACTCAC